>JAUNBL010000001.1 GCA_030527235.1 Clostridia bacterium
AACATGGCTTTTGATTTTATTTTAATTTCAAGCGGATAAAGTTATGCTTCTAATAACGACATGAAAAAACGCCGCCCGTTGGGAAAATTCTAACGGGCGGCGATATGCTGTTACTTTTCTTTTGCTTGTAAGTTGCCTGTGTGCGTCTTTGCCAGCTCACCGGCAGCCTTTCGGCGTTCCTCACTATACGGCGCAGTCAGCTTGAAGCTAAACCGTCCTTTATGGATTTCAAAAGTCAAACCGCCTTGCTCGGCATCGTCGGTCTGTCTGCACAACTTCGGGTATTTCGCTGTGTATGCTGTCAACCTGTTTTTGAAATCGGTATTATGCGTCTGCACATCTATGATAGGGCTTGCTTCGTCAAAATAGATGCTTGTTGTTTTCTGCTTCTTGGAAAGACCTGTTTTCATAAAACCTCCCGTTTGACAATTACCGTTTTTTTCGGCTCTACACAGAATTATCTGGCTTCGTACCTTGTGTGCGGTTTTGCTCTGCTTCTTTCAAAGATATGCCACAAATTGTTGCGCTCAATGACTTAGAAATGGCTTAATCATGCGGTTTTCGGCGGTGCAATTCTCATTCCCACTCTGGCTGCTGACCTTAATCAGCAGTCTTTGTAGTGGTTTTTAGTATCATTATTACCGTTATTCTCGTATTTTACAGTCAAAAATTTTGACTACCAATTTAATTAGTACGCTTTTAGTACGCTGATTCAGCCATCTGTTTATCCGGCATTTCTTCAGAATAAAATCGTCTATCAAAAAAGGTTTTAGGAACTCTACCGGCAACGGTTATGTATCCGCGTGCTTTGAGTTCATAGTTTAAATTATGTATAATTCTATAAGCTGTTGTCTTAGAAACGTTTAACATATCTGCAACATCATCAGCTACATAAAATTTCTTCTTCACGATAAGCTATCCCTCCAATAATGAATATTTAAAAAAAATCAATCAATATATTTCATATAATAATTGCGAGCCTCTTCGAGAGTTATTCGTTGTAGGTTGGGCTTATTATACAGGTTCATCATTTCTATTAGTTTGTCACCATACCTATTGCTTGCCTTAGATATTTCTCCTATATAAAAACCCTTTAAATTATCAATTTCCTGTGCTTCCAAAACCACCAATGCCCCTCTCCGTCTCCGATAATTCATCAACCTGATTGAACTCCACGGATAAAAAAGGAATAATGATAAGTTGGGCAATTCTGTCGCCGTGATTGACAATCCTATCTTCTTGACTATCATTGTGTAGTGCCACAATATATTCTCCGCGATACGGAGCATCACAAACTCCTACGCAGTTCGCAGGTCTTAATCCTTGTTTCGTAGCCAATCCACTTCTTGCAAAAACCGCACCAAAGTATCCGTCCGGAACAGCAATTGAAAGACCTGTCGGTATCTTAACTGTTTCTCCGCTCTCGATAATTACGGGTTCGTCTACACAAGCATATAAATCAAAACCGGCATCTCCCTTATGCCCTTGCGTTGGAAGTGTTGCGTTATCTTTTAGCTTTTTTATATCAATAATCATTGTTAATCTCCTTATGTGAATATTTTATTTGTTTTCCGTCCACCAATTAAAACCTTTGTAAATTTCTCTGTAGTCAAGAATTGTCTTTGGGATGAAACTATCCTCATCATCTGGTCTGCATTTATTGAAATGAACCTTATAGCCAAGAGATTTCATCTTATCAATATCCTCAAACCTTGCACCGATAAATGCCATATCCTTGTTTCCGTGACCACAGCAACATCCAGTTGTTTTGATACCTTGTTCCCACAAATCAATAACTTCTTTGAGTAAACATTTATCTATTGCGACATATCTGAATTCAGGAAATGTACCCGTCTTGAAAGGTGGCATAATATTGTATGCACAATCATATGTTCCATAGTTAATTTCATTACATCTCATTGTTTATACTCCTAATCTCTTGGATCTTCCTCTTATTTACGCTCTTACCATCAATTTTAAATTTATATCCAGCTTTAAGCATCGAAGAAATTTCACTTTCTTCTGGGATACAAGAAAAAGCTGTGCAACTCATGACTGTCATCCCTCTATCATTTATAACCTCAAATTTCATTATCTTCGCTCCCGGTTTTTATTTCTTTTTTAAATCGTTCTTCTAACTCAAACACAGTACCGCTTGATTTCATCGGTCTATCTGTTTTTGATTGTAACATTTTTAATTTTTCCCAATAATCTGGTAAGAATTTGTATATGTTTTTTAATTCTCTGAGATTCTTGTTAGAACAACACCAGCAAGATACTCTGTCAAGTATATCATATAAATCAATTTTTTTCTTTACCAGATAGTTCATACCAATACCAACCTCTTTGTCTGCAATAATTCAGACAATCTTCTTCTGTCATTTTCCACTCTACAAGCGGAAGTGTCCGTCCCTCTCCACAGGCTCTCTCAAATCTGTGCGGTTCATCAAACGCAATGCCAACATAGTCAATTACATCATCATCTATGCTGTCTTTATATCGTTTAATTGCCTTTAGTTTAAAGCCGGTTTGCCACCTACACTTACCACCGCACCAAGAATATCCATAATGATATCCGGGTTTATATCTATATTTAATTTTTCTCTCAAACATTGAATAGAGAAATGATTCTTCAGGACGAAGCTCAGTGTATTTTATATTTAGTGGTTTTAACATTTGAACAACCTTATTCCTTATTTTATAAATACAACTGAACTCCATTCCGGTATCATAAAAAATAACCTCATCAAGAGGTTTGTTTGTCTCAATTATTTTAAGTAGCATAGCTAAGCTATCTTTTCCGAAGCTCACACTTGCAATGTATCTCAAATATATCACCTTAATAGAAACATTTGCAATTCTATCAAGGCATCCAAATTGGCTTCCCATGCTAATAAGTGACCGGCTTATTAACGCTATTTGAATTTGGATTTACGCTTGTTTTAATCACCAATGCGGGTTTGAATCAGTCACGACTATTGGTGCTGCATAACACCTCAACCCTAAGCAACCCATTATTTCGGGGATATATTAACAATTTTTTCAAGTTTAAATGCAATGCCGTCATATCAATTCCTTTCATCCTGTTCGATGTAATAAAGTTTACAATGGCAATATCCTGTTTCTTGATTATCTATCATATCTCTAAACTTCTTACACATACATTTTGTATCATCATTTCTCTCAATTTGACAAGGGCAGTAATTGTTATTTTCTCTTAACCGTTCAAGAACCTTATTCGTATATTCGATGTCCGGATTTTGTTTAATTGTCATCAGCTTGTCCCCCTCTAAGTTCTGATAAAAATTCTGAAATAGCTATGTATTCATCTTCGGTAATGTCTTCCATAAAAATATAATCATTCTTTCTGACATAGCCACATTGTTTAAGAAATATATTAAACTGTTCTCCCATGAAGTCTAACTTTGTTTCTCCAACGCTTTTCACAATCTCGGCTGTCGATTCGCTTCTATAATGATTTCCAAATTCATCGGCAAGTTCAAACACCGTTGTTATTGTTGCGTCTTTATCCATCTATTTTTACCTCACTATCTCTCAATTTTTACCGGCTTGTAATATCTTAAAATTTTGTCTACCGAACATATATCGTCTAAGTATTCATCAAAGTCATCAAACTCGGAGTTATCTTCTACGTATTGATTAAAGGATTCTCCATACCACTCCCAATTGTCAACGCCGCCACATTCGAGTGCGTTAAGCCGAGCTTTTGTTTCAAGCAAATCCTGCAATTCGCTAATACTGATTTCAACATATTTTTCTTTCATAATCTCCTCCTACAACAAATCAATTCTTTTAAAGAACACAGTGTTAAAGCTCTTATCGGGAAATTCTTTTAAAGCAACAGTAGAGGAATAACCGCCAACTTCAACATTATCAACTGTATAAACCTCTCCAACTTTAAAAAGTTTTTTCCGCCTCTCTCTGTTCGGAATCATAACCCGCTTCTAATGTACGCACCTTAACCTTACATACTTTTTCGCAATGCAAAACATCTGTTTTATCTTCCGCACAATCCGAACAAGTCCACATTTTACCGTATCCCCAATATAAACCGTTTAATTCTCTGCCACATTTGTCACATATATTATAGCTCATTTATACACCTCTCTCATTTTTTTCTCCTCACTCCTTGTATTCACATTTCAGTATTTCAAAAAACACATCGTCGTGTAACTTGCCATCAGACAACAGTGCTGTTTCTCTAAGGTAGCCACACTCTCTGCCACCGTGTCTTTTAATAAATTTTCTATATCCTTTAATTGCGGGATTATCAGCCACACAGAACCATTCAATTCTATTTAGGTTATATTTATAGAAAATATCGTCTGTCGCTCGCTTGATATCTCTTAAAAACATTACGTTACCAATATCAAAGGATATGATTCCAAAGGCATTAGCGGTCTTAATATTCCAGTTTATATGATAACTCATATAGCCGATGATATCATCATTATCATCTACAGATACAAAATGATGGTTATCATAATTATCTTTCGGAAGTTCAATAATGCCGGTGCCATAACTTCTATAATACATATATCTATCATCATACCATGTATTTATGTATTTCTTATTTAACTCATCTTGATATAATTGTGCTGGTTTTAACATTGTGAATCGCCTCTCGATTTATCTAAAAATTGCGGGGAATTGACGCCCCGCATTATGATTATAAAACAACAATTTCATACGCATCATATGTATTCACTTCTATTCCAGCCTTTTGCATAGCCAGCAGACCGCAAGCCATACCGTCAAACAGACTTAATACGGATATGTTTTTTGTTTTTATTCCTTTAGAGTGTTCTATCATTATGCTTTAATCCACTTTGAAAAAATGTCATTATAATTACCTTTGTTATTACAAAGCTTTTTAATAATGCACATAGCAAGTCCGGTTTCGGGGTTATAGATATCGCCCTTTTGACATTTAACAACCGTTTTTTGTTCCGTCTGTTGTTTAAAACACATTCGTTACACAAGTCCGTTTTGACTAATACTCCGTCTATCAAATAAGGACAGCTATGGCATACCATACTCAACCCCTCCATTTAGTTATCATACGCAATATTTTTGTATGCTTGAGTATATATCTTCATCCGAAATGCAGTACAATGACTTCCATTCAACCGCCGCCATTGCTCCAAGCAGACTTTTGCCGCTTACGCAGAAGCCGGTATCGTCTATCAGACTAACGTTTCCTTTTGCAGATGACGCTATATTTACAAAGTCATAAATATCTGATGTGGTAATAAGTTCAATTTTATGTTTGTGCATCATAACCCCTCCTTTTTTGATTTGTTTGTATGGAACATAAAAATGTATAAATGTCTATTTTGTAGATGTACTTATCGGTTGCAGAGCATCGCTAAAGAGTTCTTTTAGAACTCTTGGCTCATATGCTTGTTCGTCAATTCCCTTAAAAGCATTTTCAATGCCCCCATTAGCAATATCCGAATAACTCATATTAAGAACGGAATTAGTTTTCCATAATTCATCTTTCAAGAATCTTCGCTTAATCCTTCTTTCTCTGATCATTGCATAAAGCTTGTATCCGTGCGATGCATCACATTTAAAGAATTCACATGCGTGTTCGCAATCACACAACTCCGCTTCAATCTGATTTAACTTTAAAGTCAGTCTTTCCTTGTACGCAATAATTTCAGAAAATGACTCGGTAATATTTTGTCTGACCTTTTCCCAATCAAAGGTTTCTTCCGCTATAGAGGAGGTGTCAATATCAACTCTATATCTTTGGGGAGTGGGTTCTGCTTTTTGGGGCTGATTCTTAGGTTCATACGCGACAACCTTCCAGCCATCTCTTTTCTTTTTAGACATTTGAGTGTTTAACACTCTCCAAGCTTTGGCTGCATCTTGATATTTTGCAGCTTTTTCTTGTTTATTTGTAACACACATTTTCCCAAGTTTATCGTAATAAATAAACCGATTCTGTTCCGAAATGCTTGCAATAATAAACTCGGACAATGGTTATCTCCCTCTTCTTTATAATTGTTTTGATTGGATATAAAAGAACAAGGAGTAAAAATTCTCCCTGTTCCTATATATCAATATATTCTGTTTATATAGCAAAAGCACACTTCCATTTTTCGTAATCAGCAAGATATTCTTTTTCAATTTTATGAGAAATGGTAGTAAGTGTCCTTGTTTTCGTAACTGTATATTTTTTGGTCTTTTCTTTTCTTGCAATTTCCGCCGCAATAACTTCGGAAAAATCTACGGGTAATCCGGCACGTTCTTGTTCGTAAGCACGATAGAAAATGCCGGAAAGATATATACGCTTATATGATATTCTGCTTTTTTGCCGCAATGTTTCATTCTCGTCTTTGTCATTTACAGCAAATTTCTTATTAATTATAGGTCGAAGTGTTTTTAAATCAACCGATGGCGAACGAATACCCCTCATAAGCAGTCTTCCGCTTGCACGTTCTCTGCGAGTAACATAATAGGGTACTTGATGCTCATATTGAAAATCCGTTAAGGAGCACGCTTTTTCAAATTCATCTCTACATTCTTTATAGATTTCGTAGCTGTGACCTTCGAAATTGATATGCAAGTCATCTAAATCAACGTCATCAATTGATACCCTAATAGCATCTTTGTCATCAAGACCTGCAAACGCCATCCAGAGAAAAACTCTGTATATAACGTCAACAGTTTCTTTCTCTGTAGGTTCAAAAAACTCATCAAGTTTTGACTTTAGATGGAGTGGGGAAGCGACCATCTGGTTTTGTATCTTATGAATGGTATTAACACGCACATCATATATACCTTTACTTACATCATATCCGTTACGCCCACACCATTTAACGTATTCGGTAAGTATTATAAGAACTAATTCTGTACTCTTACTTCTTACACCGGTAAAACCATTTACAACAGGTTGTAATTTTTCTGCTGTTTGTTGTGACAAATCCATGCCCCATTCAGCTTCATATTTTTCAAACCAATTAAAAATCTGTACTATAAGCGCAGAGGTTTTATCGCTGCTGGTGTGTTCCGATATAAAGTTTCTTTTTTGATTTTCGTTGTACATACAAACACCCTCCTTATGCTACACAATTCATATGAATCGCCTTTTCCCATACTGATATAAGCGACTCTTTATCTAAGAAAGATATAGCCGATGTTGCAATTAAATTTGCGATGACAATATCTCTCATATAGCTTTGAGGAAGTGTTGTAATAAATTTGCCCACTTTCTCTTTAGACATCTTTTCTGGATTTTCACATATAACCATACTATCACATTTTAATCCTGTATCCGCAGACTTCACCAGTACATGGGTGGGCATATACAGTTTCTTAAGGGAAGATGTCAACGGCAAAGCAATTATGTTAGGACTGTTGACATTTCCTATATTGTTTTGAAAAACGACGCCGGGACGCCATCCTGATTGCTCAGATCCCGTGCCACTAAAGTACATATTATAAACCTCCCCAATTAGGGGAGCTCTCTCGTTGTTTTGTGCATTATACACGCTCTAAAACCTCGCTTTAAACTAAATAAATCGTATTGTTATATGTATATAATAACACAAATAATTGCGTTTGTCAATACTATTATAAAGAATAATTTGAGTTTTTTTAATTTTTTTACGAAAGAGTGATTTTTATTGTGGTTTTAAGCGCATTAAGCATTCCGCATAGCAATATGTAGACACAGTTCGTGCCACTATTTTGCCTTGTTATTTTTCTTATTTGGCTTAAATTTATATAACTACTACCACTTTTCAATACAACTCGTTCGGGGTAGGTGGTTATAACAATTATTTCGTCAGTTTTATAATGTACATGAATGGGTGATGCACCACAGACATTTAGCAAAGCGTCGATATCTACGATAGCGCCTGATGCTTTTAAGACATCAGATTTAAAATCGTTAAGCGAGATTTCCTCTAATGTACACATAAAACTCCTTTCTAAAAATGGATAAAATGATGCACCCCGCATAGAGGTGCACACATTTAATCCGTATGAGTATCAATATACTCGTTAATAAAGTTTTTGAATTTTTGTGGATAGTCGCTCGAATCATTCATCCAATGTTTAAACTTATATGAATATTTAAGTCCTTCACGTGATAAGAGTGCTTCTATTACCAAGCCTCGTAACTGTTCTTGCGCAGAAGATATGCTTTTGTTTACATTTATCGGGATCACATTCAAAGGAATACCCAATAATGCTTCAAGCTCCTCGTCTTTTAAGCATAGCAATTCAACTTCTCGCTGCAAGCTTATCCACTCATAACAATCACTAATTAAAACCTTTCTCTTTGTTCCGTTAAGCGGGCTTCTTGGATCGATAATAAGCCTGTGAATTAGATTTTTGTTGAGATTATAGCCTGATTGTTTCATTTGATATGATAGTTCTATTTCTTTTTTGCGGATATACTCTTTCTGCTTATCTGAGTCATGCTTTCTGTCAAATATAATTACGAAAACAAATATATAAACAAACATGCCAACCAACCCAACAAGTCCAACAATTGCTGACATCATCTGGTTGTCTGTGGAGTCTGCATATGCGCCAAGCGCAACCGTTGGCAACACTAAAAACAATATCATTCCAAATATAAATTTACCTACAGCAATCGTCCTGCGTTCATCCTCTTTATATGCTTGATATATTAAATACACAACACCAATTATTATCCAAAAAATTCCAGATAAAATAGCCAAGTATATACACCACCTTAGTACGCATTGTTTATACTCTCAGCAGCCTGTTCAATATTTTCGATAGCCTCCTCAAGTTCATCAATTGCGTGTTCCATAGTGGTGCAACGTTCGCTATTTTGCAAATTCTCTGGGAAGTTGTCAAGAGCGTCTTGTTCCTGATCTCGTACAGTTGTTACAATTCGTAAAGCCTGCTCAAGTAAGGAACATGATTCTCCTAATCGTATGCGCCGTTGCTTATTCATGCACTGCGACACCTCCATACTTAGAGGTATAGGTCATAGTTCCTCTTTCCGCCGCGTTCGCTTATGCAACTGATTTATTTATATTATATCACAAATCTTTACAGTCTTCAAGCATAACGCGAATTATTTTTTTAAATTTTCTTAAAACATTTGCATTGCTGATGATAATAGTGAGTTTTGATGGGGGTTCAGTGAGATTATTTTTCTTCATATATACCTTGTTTGCAAATTTCCCCATGAGCAATCCATATTATCACAAACTGATTCAAACGTATTTATATATCCGTATGAATCATCGTTGTTTTTTATAGCCAGAGGTGCAATGATTTTCATCATAATTTCTTCCGGCTGTTCTATAATGCATTCAACGGCATCACCCCTTTCAATAGCGCTTAGTACCTCATCTTCAAAATAATCCTTGGGAAATAAACTAATCAATAATGAGTCGAATATCTCTCTCACAACATCGTCACTGCTTATTGCTTCAAATGCGGATGGATACCTTAGCGTGTAGTTGTCATATCTAAAATCTTTACGAAGCTGATCAAGAACAACTCCGTAAACATCTCTCAGTCTTATGTATATTGGGTATAAAACCGAATTAAACGTAGGATAATTTTTCTTATCGAGCTTTATAAGTTCCCTAATCATTTCAGAAGCTCGTTTTCGCCAAGCCTCATTTGACATTCGGCTGGGTACACTCGTAAAATCACCTGATTTCACGATGTATCCCGCATATTTTTTAAGATTTACAATTGTATTTTGTAATCCGGTAATCTGCTTAAGAGCCTGTTCGTACAGTGAATCAAGTTCCTTTATTCGTTTGTTTAATAAATCTTCATTAAGTGCCAAAACAATCTCCTCCAATCTATTATTTTGATTTATTCATTTTTCTTAAAAGCATTACACAGTCAATGAATATTTCAGCCGCCGCTTTGACTTCCTCAACTGTATTATATTTTGAAAAAGATATTCGTATAGTTGATTTAGCCTGTTCATCATTTAAACCAATAGCTTTGAGAACATGACTTGATATAGAGGAGTGAGATGAGCAAGCAGAACCAGCCGAGACATATACACCTTTATTCCCAAGTAACAATAACAACGTTTCCGAGTCTATATTATCAAAACGAATGCTGAGAACTTTACACGTTTTCTCTGATCTTTCTGCATTAACATGTAATCCTATATTATTAAAATCATTTTTACACAATTTTAGTAATTCACCTAAAAAAGACTTTGATAATATATTTATTTTTTCTACCACATCTTCTCTTGATATACCGGCTTCAAACATTGCCATCCCAAATGCAGATATATACGAAACATTCTCTGTCCCCGGACGCAAGCCAAATTCTTGCTCACCGCCATAAATAATATTAGATAGAATTTCTCTGTTTTTTACACATAAGCAGCCTATACCTTTCGGGGCGTGAATTTTATGTCCCGATACTGATATCATATCCACGCCAAGCTCATCTATAAATAGCTTAAAAGTACCAACTGCTTGTACACAATCTGTGTGAAATAATATCTTTTTATCCTTGCACAGCCTTGATAATGCTACAACATCATTTACCGTTCCGAGTTCATTATTAACGTACATAATTGACACCAGCCCAGTTGTTGGGCGAATGGCTTTTTCGAACATCTCTATGTTCACAATACCATCAGGAACATCAATATAATCAACGTCAAATCCGAGGCTTTCCATCTTTTTCATGGCATTTAATACAGAGTGATGTTCGTATTTTGAAGTTATAATGTGATTTTTCCCGCATGACTTTAAAAAATCGGCAACTCCAATTATTGCAAGCGTGTTCGCCTCGGAGCCGGAAGCGGTAAAGATTATATTATCCGGGATGGTTTGAAAAAAAGTCGAAATCAATTTTCTTGCATTGTCGATAGCTTGCTTTGATTTTCCCCCGAGGGGATGCTTACTTCCGGCATTACCGTAACTCGAATAGAGGTATTCATCAATAATCTGTTTATATTTTTCAGACACTTGTGTCGTAGAGGCATTATCAAGATAAATCATTAGATATTTCCCTCTTTCATTTTCCGACTGCTCGGAGTAAAAACCGGCATTAATTCAAGTTTAAATTTGTTTTTATTGTGCAACACATCAATTTTGTTTTTAATCTCAACATTCTCACATATTCCATCACGAATATATGTATCTAACGTTTCATATGTAAAACCAAGATTATCCTCATCGGTTTTTTGACACAATCCATCTGAAGGCGTTTTATATACGAGATTCTTAGGTAATCCTAATTCCAATCCTATTGCTTTAACCTCTTGAACGGTTAAGCCTCCTAATAACGAAACATCACCGGCACTATCCCCGTACCGTGTGGAATAACCTACATAATCCTCGGATAAATTACAGGTATTAATTACTCTGCCATTCATTGATTGCGACACTGCATATAACACAGACATTCGTATCCTTGGTGGTAAATTAATGGTCGTCTGGCGTGAAATGTCAATACCGCAGTGTCTTAACTGACTATCTATTGCTGCTACAGCCACAGAAATCGGAACTGTAATATTTTTAATACCAAGGAATTCAACAAGCTGATAGCTATCGTTTATATCATCTTGCTTTAAATTCGGCATTAACACTCCAACAACCCTTTCTTTACCTAACGCCTCAACACATAATGCGGCACAAACCGAACTGTCTTTTCCACCAGAAATTCCTATGATTGCATTGCAATCTTTTCCGTTTGAGTCGAACCAATCACGTGTCCAATCAATCAGTTCGTCTTTTACTGTTTTTGCATCAAACATCTATTATCTCCTATTCATAGTTTAATTGATCCTTGTCTGTTCTTATAGAAATAAATATTGGAAACTGCAAACTTTCTGCGCGAGTACGCTTATCAGCTGATATTTCCTTATATTTTACTTCACACAGACAACCAACAATATCTTCTTTGTGTTTCCAAAACCACTTTCTTTGATCATCGGTAAACCCCGAACCAACACTTACTTCGTTACCTTTGTAATCAAGAACAACTGCTCCAAGTGTGCCACATAATCTACCGCTACCTTCTTCACAACGTATGATTGGTAAATCCATAGTATAAAACCGTTTTATTTTTAATATTCCGTTGTGTCGATGACATTTATATGGTGTATCTAAGTTGAGCATTAACCCTTCTTTATCTTCCGCAACCATTTTATCAAGAAACTTCGATATCATATTTTGGTCTTCGCCGGAATATAGTATCGGCAAAACACAAATATGTTCTTCATTTGCCAGATAATCTCTCAATGAATTTAAGTATAAACTTCTTCTGTTTTTATAACCTTTTGTACTTTCACCGGTTTCAAACTCGCTTGTCGGCAATGCATCAAATATTGTGTAACATATTCGGCTCTTATCTTCATCTTCGGAATTAATTATACCGGTTGCAACTCTAAAAGCTTCATTATCACTAAGGCGTCCTTTGTCTTTTAAAGTTAGTTCACCATCAAATACCATTTTGTTATTATTCCATTCTAAGTGATTTGTTATATGGTCAAGCCCATCAAATGGTATTCCGCTTCTTCCGATAAGCTTGCCGTTATAATAAGTAGCTCTAACACCATTTAATTTTTCTGTTAGCGCAAACCAAGTTTCAGAATGTAATGGATACTTTTCTATTGTGTAAGCCTGTTGTACATTCCACTCCGGTATTAGATTTGGAATAATTTTATTAACTGTTCTTGCCGTAATCCCCAATTTGAGAGTTTTAGACAGAAGTTTTGTGTAGAAGGTGCGCAAATAATCTTCGTGACACTCCAAAAAGCATATAACCTGATATAAAGTTACATCATCAATTGCTTTACGTTTGGAAAGATATTCGCACACCTCATATATATTAGTAAACGTCAATGTAATTAACGGTAAATTTCTAATTTTACGATTTAAAGTTTGTTCTGATACCTTGTATGTCAACATTGGATTTAGCGCATAATACAAATGCTTTTTAAAATGCTCATTATCTTTGTTTTTAAGGATAATTTCTTGCTTTTTAAGCATACTTGGTTCATTTTGTAATGTAACTACTTCCTGTATAATATCAATCACTTATTCACCCACCATCATATTCGTATAGTGTAACGTCGCAATCTTTTAGAGAGGTTTCAATCATTTTTGAAACCACATTCCAGTCGCCGCCGCCTCTTACACAACCAAGTCCATATGGAATTGCTACCGTATACCCCTTAAACTGGATATTTACGTTTTCCAAACATCTTTTTAATGCATCATAGTTAGTATAACATTTTCCGTCATAGCCGAATTTATCTTGAGAGAACATGTTTACAATCACTCTATTAGAATTATTTGTATCTCCGACAACATTATCATCAATGTATACTATTTGTATCATGCCAAGAAGGGGAGAGGTGGGAAAATGTTTTGGATTATATTCGTCATTATCGCACCATGACTTATAATAATCATATACAATCGGATACCTTTCCCTAACTTGTTTTGCCACTCCGGAACCCATAACTCCCTGACAATTTACCTGATGCAAAATTACATCCGCATTACTCTCAAATATATTTCCTTTTATATGTTTCATCGTTGCCTCCAATCAGAATACTATTCTACGCTCTAAATCATAATACTCTCGAATAACGTATGGGATTTCATTCTGTAAATCCTTAAACATCGTTTCGAGCTCATTCATTCTCCTGCGATAATTCTCTATTGTATTTTACAAGAAACACAACTGATTATGAAAGACATTCTGTTGCGTGGGATTTATTTGAGTATGGTCAACAAACATTAACATCACTCTCCTATCCTTCCTACTCTTTCGGAGTATCTTCTGCAAACTTTATGTCTATTGAAGACTTCGTTTCTTTCGTGAGACAGTTGGAACTTGGACAAAAGATTTATCTAAACAGTGACAAAACAATTCTCGAACCAATCTTTATTGGCGTAGAGATTGACTTTGAAAATCTTGAAGCTTTGTCATTGCAGTTTAGTGATAAGTATAGTTCGTCAGATAGTGCGTTTAGGCTTGTTGATTTGCTTGACCAAAGCATCTCCGTGGGTAAAACCGTAAATTCAAATAAGCTTACCTATTCTTCTTTCGTAGATAGTGGTGCGTCAAGCAAGGTAAAAGAATTTATGGACTCCGCCTTAGATGTGGCAAAGAACGCAATATTGTCAAGCAGCGGTCAGGGTGTTGTATGGGACAACACTGGTTTGCATTTAAGAAAGTATATTGACACCAACAACACAGACTTAGGATATGAAGACGAACAAATCTGGATGATAAACAACAGCATCGTATTCACTGATGATAATTGGCAGACTGCTAAAATGGCGATTGGTAAAATCATTGATGAAAATATTGCTCGTTATCCAGAGACATCTGATACCACATTCAATGCGAATAAAGTTTATTACTATATAGATGATGAGGGTGAGTATCAGGTATGGGAGGGTGACGCAGGAGATTGGGCTGATAGACCTTTGCTTTATGAAAAAGATATAACGGCCTATGGTATCGTAGCCCCTTATATTGTTGGTACGCTTATTGCTGGTCAAAACTTAGTAATTGATACACCAGACGGTTCATTTAGAGTTGACTCGTCTGGTGTACATATTGACTCTATGAAGTTCTTTATTACGCACGATGGTGTCACAGAAGACACAGCACTTCAAGAAGAGTTGGATAAGCTGGCTGAGGAAGCAAATGATATAGCTCTTGATTTAGCAGGTGCTATAGAAAGTATTGGCGACCTTAACGATAAGGTTGAAAATACAGTAACAACATATTACCAATCTAAAATTCCAGATAACGCTCGTGAGGGTGATTTATGGTATGTTATTGATGACGAAATTGAAGATAGCCCCGAAGACAATGACGAGTATGAGATAGGAAAGTTATATAGATTTAATGGTGAGGGTTGGGACGAAATAACTGACGCTGCCGTTATTGAAGCTATAGAAAAGGCAAATAATGCACAGACAACAGCAGACGGTAAGATAACATCGTTCTATCAAAACTACATACCACCCACCCCTTCTTTTGGTGATTTATGGTTTAATACCGCAGACTCTCAAACCGTAACAAGACCAATCGAGGTCGGAGATAATCTTGGCGGTATAACTTTAACATTTGATACAAGAAAGATAATCACAAACGAAAGTAGCAAAGATATTATTACTGGCGGTGCGGGTTCGTCTGGTAGAATCAACCATATATTTGCATCAAATAGGGGTGCTATGGGCAGAGGTGTTTGGTTAACCGCTAACATCAACGGGGTTTCCAAAATCATTTACAATGGAAGTTCGTGGTTGCTTCGAGCATTTACAGTACCTACAACATTCGGTGTAGTAACCGAGGTCACAAAAGACAGTGCGTTCTACGGGCGTATATATGGCACATTTACTAACAACTACTTAACAAAAAAATGGTATAGATATAATGGCACAACTTGGGTTCTTGTTGAGGATGGAGACATCAGTACCGTTAAAAATAATATCAATAATATCACACAAACTCTCGGACAGTATATCACCCAAGAAGGCTATCTAACTGCAAACAAACTCAAGGGTGCTATTAGCACAGCATTAACTACAATGCAAAACGGTATCGGTAATGTTGTATTTGACGAGGGTGGTTTGTGGTTGTTAAATCAGGCAACAAAAGAAACTGCCACAACTGCGGTATGGATTAATGAAAGAGGTATTTTATTCGGCACAGGAACCAAGGGTTATATAGAAGCCGAAGATGGTGATGACAACGCTTGGACTTGGACTACGGCCATAGGACATGATGGTATTATTGCGGATGCTATGGCTACAAAAACATTAAGTGCATTTACTATTAATGGTGGCTCTATCAATATTGGTAATGGGAGGTTTGTCGTAGATAGCAATGGTAATCTCACAGCGCGGTCTGGTACATTCAGCGGTACACTTGACGCAGCAACAATCAGTGGTGATATAAAATCCAACACAGGTTCTGACTCTTGGATACTTGGTTGCGGTATTAGTATTGGTGATAACCCGACAAATAGTTCAGGTAATTTCTATGTCGATACAGATGGCAATGTTACTATGAAAGGTAATATAAATATGTCTGAGGGTAACATCACTTGGAGTAGTAGTAATACACCGGTGCAGGTACAGTATAGTGCTGACGGTTCAAGCTGGCATACAACTTTCAAGACGACAGATTACTATGCAAGGTATAGCTACGATGGAGGCACAACTTGGACATCCGCCATCCCTGTTAAGGGCAAAGATGGTGAAAAGGGCGAACAAGGTGAGCAAGGTGAGCGCGGCCCGAGAGGATATGCCGGTGCTGACGGTAGTGATGCAGAAGTTACTTTTGCAAATGTAAATTCTGCACTCGGTTTATTATTTAAGACATATTCGGGTGGAACACCAACAACCATATCTGACTCGTACATATATTCCCCACAGGTAAAAGGCGGAGAATTCTATGGTGGAACATTTTATGCAGGAACGGGTACTGGATTTTCGCAAATGTCTTCTGCCGGTTTTAATGTGTTTGATGAAAATGGTAATAAGAAAATTGGTCTTGGATGTTATAGTGGTAATTGGTCTTATCCATATCTATCGCTCGGTGTTGGTGCTGGTACCTCTGCTAATGGCTCTGGTCTTGTTATGAAATTAGGAAGCGGTGTTTGGATTGGAGACTCAAGTATATTAACGGCTGGCGGTAATTATCCGGGGGGTGAGTCGTCTGCCACAAATATATCCAGTTCATATTCTAACGCAACTGGTATCTTTATAGATTTTAATAATGATATTGTTTATAGATATTACGAGGGTGTACCTTCAGAAATCGGTAGCGGCACAGCAAAATTTGGATAAATATAAAGAGCCCTTGCTACAGGGCTCTTTAATAATGGAGGTGATTTGATTTGTTTAAGACAAAAGGTTATACGGGTGCAAAGAGAACAAATTGCGTAAGGAGCTCTGCGATGTGTCTCAATAAACGAAAGCAAAGTTCTGGGAGTAGCTCTGGGAGTAGCGTATATTCTGGAACTTACTTGCAAATGGATTTTTATCCTACCCGAGTTGATAAGTGTGCACTTCTAATGTCGTGGCACGATTATGCCGGGGGCGATATGTATGATATTGTTAGCATAAGAATGCTTGTTACATCTACTAATCCATCCAATATAAAATTCAATAATTCTTGGTATGTGGGCGATAGCAATCCTCTGTCTGACAGTATGACAACAATCGAAAACCATAACATTACAACGCAGGCAGGCGAAGGGGAGCTTTTTAGAGCTTGGATTAACCCCGGTTATTATGTAATCATACTATTTCAGTATCGCGATAGAGCTGGCGATAGGTGGGGTAGATATTGGTATACTCTATCTCGTTCATCAAGCAATGTATATTCGTCTGCTCCGTCGTTTAGTTATAATCAAAATACAAATCAATTTATCATAGGAACATCTATGACCGGTCGCAGAATTATAGAGTTCTACAATACGGATAGGTCGTATGGGTATCCAACATCTATAAGAGATGAGGAGACTCTAAACGAAATGTACTATGCGTCTGTCGTAGATATGGAGTGGGACTCTAACCCCTATAAAGGATATTACCATTTGAACGGTTCGAGCTTAACGAGATGGGCACCCGGCAGATATACTGTGGGCGTACAATTCAATACATCAACAAATGAATTAGTAATCAGTTCTGGAATTGATAATGCTATCTATGAGTTAAATAATGTATTAAATGATTATGGAATATATTTTACGAGAAGCGGAACATCTGGAGATATTTCTGTTATTGTTGACTCAGAACAAAGTCTATATGATATAGACCCCGAAGCAGATGATGTATGCGGTGGAACTTGGGAAACCGATGTAGACAGCGATGGTATTATTCACGGTGCTACTATACGGTTGGCAAATGATTATTACGAACATATTCCGTATATGCCCTATCGTAGTGTGGCATTAGAGGAACTCGCTCAGGCTATGGGTGCAGGATATGACCAAACAGAATATCCATTTAACACGATTCATACAGACTTTAGCTATCACAACAAACCAGACTATCTCACTACTAAGGATAAAGACATTCTTAAACTTGTTTATTCAGATTATGTAGAAGCCGGTGATGATTATACAGATATCGCTCTCAATCTTAATATTCCAAAAGGGTGTTATATGCCAAGTACATCAACCACAAACAGCCAAAGAATTGTACCAGCGTCTTTTCTACAGAGAGGATGTACATATAATGTCAGGGTGTTTATAGTTAATTCAAGTGGCAGAGTTAGTGAAACGAGCGACTGGATAAGAGTAACCATACCAGAGAAGGTAAGACCGAGCGATTTCTATTGGACTTATTCCAAGATATCTGGCAATAGTTTTAATCTCACTGCTTCTGAATGGAATTCATTTACATCGAGAATAAATGAATTTCGAGAGTATTGCGGTTTGTCTGCGTATAGTTTCACAACCGCATATACAGGAAACGACTTCACTGCTTCGATATATAGACAGGCAAGGACGGCCATACAAGCAATAGATGGATATGGAACTTATATCCCCTATGTATCTTCCGGAGATGATATAACGGCGGATATGATGAATGTGCTTGTTAGTGAATTGAACGCAATTCCATAAGGTTATATCTTATAAATAAGAATACAAGGAGAGTAATATGAAGAACGAAATGATACAAAAACTTGGTGCGGTTATTAATGCACTAAATAATGTTTATGTCAAAGGTGAACAGAACCTTGCTAACCTTAGCGGCAGCATTACTATATTAAAAGAAGTTGCTGAGCAACTTAATATTTACGAGGTTGAAGAAAAATCAACCAACAAAGAGTAGAAAGTAAAGAGGTGGTTTAATGGCTTTTAACGGATGCTATTTCAGCTTTGACGGAATACCTTGTACAGAGTATGGTCTTATGCTATATGACATCGGTACAAAGAGTTCTGACACAACAACAGATTTATCTGTTAATACAGAAATAGTTGAAGATAGGATTGCACGAAGATACACGCCTTTACATTATGGAACAATAACCAATGAACCGCTTGAATTTACAATGACATTCGGTGCAGATATAAACGCAATTGATAAAGGTGAGTATCTGGACAGATGGGATTTGGAAACGATAGCTCGATGGCTAACTGCGCACAATAAATATAAATGGCTTGAGATAACACAGCCTGATATGGAGATGTTTAGATATAAATGTTTTATCACTGACTTAAAGCATATTGATGTTGCAAATCTTCCTTGGGCTTTTAGCTGTAAAGTTATTTGCGACTCCCCGTTTGCATATCAGTATCCAGAAGTATTCAGGTATGTTGTGAATGGCACAACAGAAGTTGAGCTATTAAATAAGAGTTCTTATCGTGGGTTTTATAAACCTAAGATGGTACTATTTTTACCAAGAGGCGGTTCGGTTGATGTTAGCTTGTTAGAAACTGCATTGACACACGGATATGACGATAAACTTCTTAGAGATATAGACCATTACCCATTATTTGTTTTAGACCACGGCGGTGGGTATAACTATTTTTCACTTAAAGAAAGTACAACTAATATCAGGAAGACAATATATGCAAGCCTGCAAGAACAATCAATGAGTCTTGTTTTCAGTGCCGGTATGGCTCTTGTGGAAACTATGGGTTTAGAAGAACACAATATGACCTTATCGGTAAGCGGAGACATAACAAGGATAATGACGCTTACAACACCAAACCTGTCTGCTAAATTAAAGAATCAAATAAAAGCTAATATGACAAATCTATGTGAACTCATAATGAATGCCACAGGAGTTCACTGGCTTGATGGGTACTTGCACGAATATGACGACAGACTACTTTCAGATATGTATGTAACATATCCGAATATGTCTCTTGTTTCAATGTGCGACAAGGTATATATGAAGTTCTCGTTTGAACCCGAAGGACACAATATGTCACTTGATGGTAGCGCACCAGACTTTGTAACGACATCAATTATAAAGGATGCGGTTAGGTCTGTAATGCAGTTAGACTCAGGAACTTCATTTGAATACGAGGTTGTAATAGGATGTAATCCTATGGATACATCATTAAATTCATCTGAGGTATCATTAAATGTTATTGCGTATATGTATCCAGAGGCAATCGAGACGAGCTTCTCAAACAGAACGGTACGAGATATACACACCAAGAGTGCTCTTGCTGTTACATCACAGAGTAGGCTCAACACTTCTGTCACAGAAGAAATAGAGATGTATTATGGACTTGGACATTTCGATAGGAATTATCTATATTATTGGGATACATATACTATCGAAGATATGTCGGCAGAAATTACCGTTAGGTCGCAAGGCGGCTCTGTAGATAATAACTAAAAGAATTGGAGGAACAAATAAATGAGTTATACACCAAACATAAATTTGATGCTTACTCCCGAAGATGATACCAGCACAACATTCAAGCAGTGGCGTACTGGTATGAACGGCGAGGATAGCGATTCTAACATGATGAAAATTGATGAAGCTGTCGGTGCTCTTGATGAACACTGCGATAGACTTCAGGCTAAAGTCGATACCGTATCGAGCAAGGTATTCGGCGAGTCCCCTCAGACTTGGGCAGATGTCCAAACTATTGTTCGTAGCGGTGCAGCGTCTCAATATTTTGATGTTGGAGACCAGTTCATCGTTGAGAGATTAACAGGCGTAACAGCTTCTGTGGGAGAAAGTGAGGGCATATCTGCTGTGACCGTTGACTCAAACACATTTGTTGATGGTATGGGCGAGGTACACGCAGGTGATTATCTTTTCACATACGACGGCGTGTCTTGGAGAAATGAGGTTGGTGAAATAGTAAACATTGAAACGCTTGGTATTACATACACAGGCACGCCAACTGCCGGAGATAACATTACTGTTACAGAAGCCTCTACACAATTAGCTTTCGATGTTATTGGCATTGACCATGACACTCCTGCTGACGCAAACCACACTCACAGTATGACATTACAACTCCACAACTTATGGTCAAGTACTATGACATATGATGCAGCCGAGGCTATGTTCGCAGTAGATGCAGAAACATATCCCGATGGTCTTCCCGCCGGAACTTATAACTTTACTTGGAATTATGCGACCGGTAGTATGGTAAATGGTACCTATCAGTTTACTATTGAACAACCGATACCGATTGGCGGTCAGATTGTTATTGAAACAAACTCAAGCTCTACCGCCATCACCTCTTGTAAAATTAAAACATATGCAACTGCTGGTGCAACAAAAACTATCGAAACTAATATTGCAATTATAACGGGTACAGAAGGTACAAGTCTTGGCACGATATTAAGTACAACTTCTTCTGCGACAAATCTCAACTGTGCTCAGCGTATTATGTGGGGTTCAAACAACTGGAGTGAGTCCTCTCTTCGTCAGTGGTTAAATACAGATGCGGCAGCAAACTCTTGGTGGGAACCTAAGACTGTCTTTGATAGACCCGCAAACACTGATAGTGTTGGTTTCTTAAAAGATTTAGACCCCGCATTCCTCGATGTTATTGGAGATGTGACAAAGACAACTCAATTGAGTGTTTCTGATGACTATGGTTTAGAGACATCTACTGAACGCTTCTTCTTACTTTCAAGACCTGAAGTTTACGCGGGTACTGAAAGAAGTGCAGACGGAACAGATGGCACAGTATACGTATACTATGGCGCTGGCTATTCTGATTTGACCGCTCCGGGTACCGGTGCAGACTCAAATAGAATTAAATACAGAAATGGCAGTGCAACATATTGGTGGTTGCGTACTCCTCATTCTACCGTCGGTGGCCATGTTCGTAATGTCCACCCAACGGGCTCCTTGAACATCTACAATGCCAACAACAGTACCGGTGTGGCTCCGGCTTGCGTAATCGTGTAATAATCCAGCCGACAGGGTGATTATTATAGATTATTTTACAATGGGTACACCCCTTATGGTTATGAGCGTAGGGAGCTGTTATGTAGGTGGTGTAGTCGCAGGTGTAAAACAATCACAAAAATCATAGGAGGTATCAAAAATGAGCGTACCAGAAGGTAAGAGAAAAATAGGCAAACTCACGATTGAGACTGAGGGTGAGAAGCTTTTGCAGTATATTATTGATGTTACAGTTAAATATTACCTACCTCCTACGCACGAAGACAACATATCGTCACAGAGTAAAATAGTTGAATATGCAAATGCTAAATGGTTTGCCGAATGTATGAGGTCTGAAATGTTATCGTGTCTTTCTAATATTCAAGCTGCAAATAAAATTGTAGTTCTTGACGAAGAAAGCTACCACGAAAGAAGGCTTTGTCAAACACAAGCAGAACGATGTGTTGAAAAGGTGTTAACTGCTTCTACACTTATGTATCGCAAAAAGCTAATTAAAAGCAAAAGGATTAAGTTTATAGGGCAACAGATTTATCATATAAAGCGTATGCTACAAAACTGGCGTAAATCTGATAAAGCCCGATATACAAACCGCGAGCAATAATATTTAGGGGTAGTCGTTGTAAGAAGTTCCGTGCTGTTTTGGGGTTCCCGGGTTGCGTACTCCTAATTCAACCAACGGTAACAATGTTCGTAATGTCAACCCAACGGGCAACTTGAACAACAACAATGCCAACAACAGTAACGGTGTGGCTCCGGATTGGGTGGAAAAGTAAGTAGTAGCACTATATGTGACGAAACCGAATACCCACGCAAGGAATGACTATCCCTGCCGTTAAAGGTGAAACTGGTGCGTCGATGCAGTCTACTCAACCAACGGTAGTAGGTACTCGCTATACACGGCGCACAAACAAAAAAATAACAATCGAAAGAGGTGCTTAATGAACACTACAAGTGCACCTGCTGTTCGTGAAACAGCTTGTGACTTTGAAAGTCTATATAACGCTATGAATGTTTGCAAAGGAGATGTTATGTGGAAAGACAGCGTTGCTGGCTGGGTTAAGAACGGAATAATCAATTGTGCCAAGCTTGAGGAACAATTAAATACTGGCACATACTCAATAGACGAGTATTCACGATTTACGATATTTGAACCGAAAAAGCGCGATATTGTAAGTACTCGTTTCAAAGACAGGGTGTTTCAAAGAAGTCTTTGTGATACCTATCTAACAAAACAAATCACAAAATCATTTATATATGATAATGGTGCTTGTCTTGAAGACAAAGGGACGGAGTTTGCACGAAGAAGAATTATCGCACATATGCAAAAGTTCTACCGTAAACACGGTCGTAACGGGTATGTATTAAAGTGTGACATAACTAATTACTTTGGTTCTACTCCTCATAGCGTTGTTAAAGATAAAGTGAAAATGTTATGTGATGATAAGTGGGCGTATTTAGAACTATGCAGAATCATCGATAGTTTTTGGAACGCCAGACAATCCAGATGTTGGAATGGGTTTGGGTTCGCAGGTGACACAACTGTGTCAGCTTGCAGTGTTAAACGATATCGATCACGGGCTAAAAGAGCGAAAGCGAATTAAACACTATGTTAGGTATATGGACGATTTAATACTTATTCACCAAGACAAAGAAGTATTGAAGGATTGTCTTAATTATATCAAAACCGAGATGGCTGATATGGGGTTAAAATTAAGTGAAAAGAAAACACAAATATTCCCTATCACTCAACCAATTCATTTCCTTGGATTTTCACTTCGTCTAACAGAGACAGGCAAAGTCGTTAAGAAAGTTCTGTCCAAGAAAGTATCGCACGAGCGTCGCAAATTAAAGCGTATGGTGGGTCTTGTTGAAAATGGGAAGATGACCCGCGAGAAGGTTGATAAGTGCTTTGAGTCTTGGTTGGCGCACGCCACGGCAGAGCCATCTCCTCAAAGGAAAGGAACACCTTTTCTTTGTAGGTCAGATGATTATTTCACTATAGAAAATATGAAACGATTTTATAAAACGATATGGGAGGTTTAGTATGCAGTATTTATCACTTAAAGACCAGCTCTTAAAAGAGCGTCAAAAAAATGCAGCTCTTACTGCTGAAGCAGATAAGAATACAGCAGATATAGATTACATCGCAATGATGTGTGATGTTGAACTTACCGTACCCGAAAACGAGGGTATGAATAACGAAACTGAGGAGGGTTAATAAATGGAACACGGTGCAAAGTTTTATAAGGTGAAAAACTACTATGACCGTGGTCTTTGGGATGAAACTCGTGTAGCTAATGCAGTTCTCAAAGGCTGGATTACCGTAGATGAATACGAGGAAATCGTAGGCAAGAAATATGAAGAAGTATAATAGGAGGAGATATAATGGCAATTAGTGTTTATTATTACAAAGACGAGCCTACAGCTCCACACCGTACATTCTTATGTGATTCTGACGCAGATATAGATAATCTTCCAACACAAACGAAGAAGACTGCGGATTATCCCAACGGAACACCTACCGGTTCTACTGCGTTGGTAGTGACATCTGATGGTGTTAGTGTGTGGATTTTGAATAACATAGGGAATTGGATAAAAATATAAGGAGGTAGCTTATGATTGATTTTATTACATATGCGGCATCCGTTACAAAGGCTACCAAGAACGCGAAAAATTATACAGATAGCGTTATATCAATGCTGCCAAACGGTATCGTGTACAAAGGTGGTGTTAGTTATTTTTCAAGCCTTCCGTCAAATCCAGATATCGGAGATGCTTATATAATTAAATATACAGGGTCAGAAGGTACAAATCCTGACGGCAGGGAGTATGTATGGGGCGAATATGACGGCACACCGCAATGGATTTTAATTTCGGGAGTATCAGATATAATAGATTCGAGCGGAGAATCAATAGTATCAAACGGGATAGCGGTAATACCGGACGCTATGACAACGCTTCCGAGCGAACTCTTTGGAAAGACATTCAATACTGCCGAAAGTCTTATAGCCGCTGCAAATTCTGCGTTTAGTGCAGGACATATTAAAATGTCAAATGTGTACAGAGGCGGAATTAACACAAATACAATGCTGTTAAAAAATAACGGCGATTACTTTGTGGGGAATATCGAACTGTGGCTAAGCGTAGTTCCAAATACAAGCAACAGTGCTGTTTATATATTCGAGGCTATTTCAGTTACGGATGCGCCATATCTTTGGCAGTGTTATGCCTGTGCTGACGGAAGAAACACCGATTGGATAGTTTCACCCACACGAGCAGAACTTAAACTGCATACAGACAGCAATGTAACATCGGAAGAGGGAGCTCATAATTTGAGATATCATAACAATACTTTGGAATACTTTGACGGAACTGACTGGGTGGCTTTGTCTATTGCAAATTTATTTATTTAATTAATTAAATATACCGCCGCCATATTCGGGCGGCGGTTTTATGCTATGGAGGGATAGTTTTGAAAAACAAAAACAATAATCCCGTTTGTAAATTGCTAAATAATATCAAGAAAATGATTTGTGTGATATTAGAAAAGCGGGACAAAGAATATTCAAAAAGATTACTCACTCGAATCATAAATCACTCACTTTTTATGATGTGGGCATCGTATGCTCTTGCGTGGTTTGGGCGCACTGATATTGCAGAAACATTATCTAAAACAATTGTCACTTCGGTGATAGCGGTTGTGATTGGATATCTTACTAAATCTGTTATCGAGAACATCAGTAAAAACACGACTACCTTTGGTAAAAATATCGAAATGGAACACAATATTAATAAAGATATGCGAGATTGTTAGGAGGTTATAAAATGGATAACAAACCTGATGTATGGGCACAGGAAGCTGTAGAATGGGCAGTCGAGAACAAGGTTTTGTTTGGAGATGAGAACGGCAATTATAAGTTGCATGATACTTGTACGAGACAGGAAATGTTAGTGTTTCTTGACAGAGTATACAATCTGATTAAAGCCTGATTCTCTGTATTTTTTTAAAGGAGGATGTGTTAGTATGACAGCACAAAAAATAATTAATATGGCAGCATCTCAGATTGGAACAAAGGAGTCCCCTGCAAATTCGAACAACGTTAAGTATAATACCGACTATTATGGTCGGGCAGTAAGTGGCTCAAGTTACCCTTGGTGTTGTGCATTTATATGGTGGATATTTAATGCTTGCGGCGCTTCCGAGCTTTTTTATGGTGGAAAAAAAACCGCATATTGTCCTACTGTCGAAAGCTATTACAAGGCAAATGGAATGTGGTTTAATTCCGGCAAGCCGGGGGATTTGGTTTTATTTGACTTTACCGGCAAGGGAATTTCCGGACATATTGGAATTGTAGAATCCGCTAATTCCGATGGTTCATATACAACAATTGAAGGTAACACCGGTTCCGGAAATGATGCCAATGGCGGAACAGTAATGAGAAGGACTCGTTATAAATCTTCTATTCGTGGATTTGCGAGACCTAACTATGCGAGTGATGTTATTCAGTTTACTGAGACATCTGTAAACCTCATAGGTACAATAAATGCAAGCGTTTTAAATATAAGAAAACAACCGTCAACGGCATCTGAAATTATCGGCAAACACAGCAATGGAGATGTTGTTAATATAACGGCAAAAACAGATAATGGTTGGTACAGAGTTGATTATCCCAATATTGGCACAGGTTATCTGTATGCCGATTATGTATCAGTGGCAGAGCCGACACCCGAACCTGTTGTGCAACAACCTTATACTCCACCGACCGAAGAAAAAGATAACGTTCCCGACGCTTGGGCGGAAACTGCCGTTCAGAATGCTATTGATAATAAAATCATTTTCGGTGATGATACCGGGGATTTAAAATTACATAAAAATTGTACAAGACAGGAGATGCTTGTATTCTTATATAGGTTTTATAAAAACATAATTTAGTTAGGTGGTGCATATATGAACAACATTGTAAACTTTATTTCTGCATATTGGATTGAGATTGTAAGTTGCATACTGATAGTTATTGGGACAATTACCGGAATTGTAAAATTCCTTTCACAACCTAAAGCTAAACAGATTGAACAAATCAAGGCTTGGTTGCTCGGTGCAGTAACCCTTGCCGAAGCCGAATTTGGCAGCGGCACAGGAAAAATAAAGCTTTCTGTTGTCTACGACGCTTTTGTTGAAAAGTTTCCGTGGATTGCGAAATTTCTTTCATTTACAATTTTCGGCAAATATGTTGACGAAGCTTTGGTAGAAATGAGAAAGCTGTTATCGACAAATGAGGCTGTTGCTGCGATTGTTGAATCTCCGGACAGCATTAAAACTGAAATCAACACTGAGGAGGGTTAATCAATGACTGAGAATGAAAAAGTATTACTGGAATGCGAGCAAAGGTCTAAGTCTAACTCCCACAGAATTGACGGTCTCGAAAAAGATATGAAGGAAATGAAAGAAGATAATAAAGCTATTTACAAAATTGCCACTTCGGTTGAAGTAATGGCAGAAAAGCTTGGAAATATTGAAGAAAAAGTTGACGAGACTAACCGCAAGGTTGACGAAACAGCTAAAGCTCAAAGAATTTCCGAGGATAGATTTTTGCAAAGAGTTGCAGATATAGAAGGTCAACCTGCAATTCAGCTTCAAAAGAATGTAAACGAGATTAAAGTTAAAGTGATTACAGCGATTATAACCTTTCTTGTAACAGGTGCGCTTGGCGCTTTGATTTATTTTGCGAAATAATAAAACGAAAGCAATCCGAGTTTCGGTGTCGGTTATCGACGGACGATAACACGACGTTTCACAGTTCTTTGAACTGTTACTTTGGTTTTACCCATACATAACACCTCCCTTCAATATACACCACCCTTGCCTTACGGCTCCGTTGTTTGGAACGGTGTGGGATGGTTGTGGTAGTTTACCACACTGCATAGCAGTAAATATTGAAAGGAATAATTTTCTCGGATTGCTCTCAAAGAGCAGTATATCATAAAAGTTTTATACATGCAAGCATAAGATGAAAGCAACCCTTTCACTACGCCGCTTACTTGCGAACAAATACACGGCGTTTAACGGTTACTCGAACCGTTTTCTTGATAGTCACAATGACCTTAGCCACAGGACATACCTCCTTTCAATATGCCACCCTTGACCATATAGGCTCCGTTTCGTGTGGAAACGGCGTGGGATGTGCTGTGCTTGTTAAGCACTTCTGTATGCAGAAATATTGAAAGATTTTTAGTGTTAGGGCTGCTTTCTGATACATTATAACACAAAATTTTATCAAATGTAATTTTAAAAATGCAAAAAAAATGGGACTGCCTATGCAAAATAGGAGTCCCTGTTTTTTACGATTTTTAAGTATAAAATCTGTATTCTATTTTCAAAAATTCACATAATATATATTGACAAATAATAGGGATGGTGGTACAATATATGTGTGAAGATTTAAGTAATCATAATAACTCGAAAGGAGATGTTGATATGCCGACAGCAGTAAATAAAATAGACATTGCATTAGCCGAATTGTTAAGGAAAAATAAGGACAAAATCAAATCAATAACTCCTTCCAATCCTCCCATTTCTAAAGATGATGAATGGCGAGATGAAGATGAGTGGGATGATTTATATAAGGAGTTACAGGACAAATGAGAGTTTGGGAGCTATGGTTTGCCGACTTTCCGTATGAAGAAGATAATACAATTGTTAAAAGCAGACCTGTTATCATTCTCAACGTAGAGCCTTTAGAAGTATTGTCGGTTAAGGTTACATCACAGCAGTCGCGTAATAGTGATAAATATGATATGCCAATCGTTCATTGGCAGTATGCGGGGTTAAAAAAGCCGTCGGTTGCTCGTATATCCAAAACAATGTTTCTGGACAAAAATAATTTCACCAAAAAATAGGAACTCCTCATGACGATGACAAGATTGCAGTTCTTACGAAGTACACCGAATACTTAAAGGAAATTACATAACAGTAAATCTTTCCGTTCCCTTTGAGAACGCATAGTCGAGGTTTTATCCGACGCAATTTATATAACGCTTGATGGCGCTGTATGTTGTGTCGGATTTTTTTGCGCCATCGGAAAGGAGAGTATTATTGCCAACATTCAAGAACACGCCAAGAGGAACTTGGTTCTGCAAGTTTTACTACACCGATTGGACTGGCGAACGAAAGCAAAAGAAAAAAGAAGGCTTTGCTACCAAACGCGAAGCGCAAGAATGGGAACGAGACTTCTTAAATAGGTGCAGTATCGAATCGGACATTACGTTTGAAAACTTCTGCATTAAGTATATGGAACATTGTAAGGCTCGCCTGAAGCCCACAACATACGAGGGTAAAAAGAATATGATAGAGACCAAATTACTGCCGTATTTTAAGCATATGAAGCTTAAAGATATAAAGGCAAGTACATTACGCACTTGGCAAGATAAATTGATTACAAGCCCAAATAACTACGCTGAGACGTATCTTAAAACTATTAATAATCAGATGTCCGCTATCTTAAATTTTGCTGTTAACAATGACTACATTGGTTCAAACCCCATGCACAAGTGTGGCAGTATGGGAAAGAAACACGCAGAAGGCTTGCAGTTTTGGACTGTAGACGAATATAAGTTGTTCTATGAAGCTATTAAGGATAAGCCAATGTCCGCCGCTATCTTTCCATTGTTCTTTTACAGCGGTATGCGTGAGGGTGAAGTATTAGCCGTAACACTAAATGACTTTGATTTTGAAAACAATACTGTTAATGTTAATAAGAGTTATGCCAAACACAACGGCGAGGATTTGATACAAACACCTAAAACTCCTAAGAGTAAGAGGATTATCACTTTACCTGAGCAGATAATGGAATTGATAAAAAAATATGCAGGCTCAATCTACGATTATCAGCCAACCGACAGATTGTTTGCCTGCACAAAATATTATTTAGCTCACGAGATGAAGCGCGGATGCGAGAAGTCAGGCGTGAAGAAGATAAGAATCCATGACCTCAGACACCCGTATGTCAAGCTAAAACTAAAAATTTTATCAGCCTATTTCAGCCGCACTTTCGGCGCAAAAGTCCTTGATTTTCCACTCGATTTCAAGCCTATTATCGGGATATACACACACCTTTTCGATAAGCATATCGGCAAGTGCCTGTGTTAAGGCGGTTTCTTTTTTTACGGCTTTCGCCGTTTGAATAATTTTTGCCCTGTTTTCAGTTTCAAGCTGTGAGCGTTCCTCCGATTTGCGGAATTTATCGTATTGAATACGGTAATTCTCGGTTTTTGTGTCATATTCCTGTTTTAAGCATTTATACTCATCAAGTGTAATTTCTTCTGTTAAAAGCTGCTCATACAAGAGTTGTTTTTTCTTTTGGCAAGCCGTTATCTGCTTTTCAATATCCGCAAGCTGCTCTGTTTTTATCTGTGCGGTATCAACCTTTGAAACATCATCAATATTCAATATGCTTTCGGCTTGTTTTGAGATTATATCAAAAATTGCTTGGTTTAACGCACCTTCCGTAATTTCCGATTTATAGCAAGGCTCCGTTTCGTCATTCCTTGTATAGCTGCACCGATATATCGGTATTTTTTTCGGCACATAATCCATTGCGTGCTTGCAGCAGCCGCACTCAACCTTTCCACGAAGCGGATAGCTCCGCTGTTTTTTATTCGGCTGCTTAAATGTTCGCCGCACCGCATTAGCCTTTTCAAACAATTCCTCCGAAACAATCACATCGTGGTGGTGCGGTATCTTTATCCACTCGCTTTCATCACGCTTGACCATTTTTGTGCTGCCCACATCTTGTACCCTCTGCTTCAGCATCACAAACATCCCCATATATTGTTCGTTGACTATAATTCGGTTTATGGTGGAAATGCTCCAATATTTGCAGTTTGGAAAACGAGAGCCGTAGTTTCCTTTAATGCCCTTGTACTGTGCAGGAGTAGGGATATTTTTATCGAACAACAGCTTTGATATATATGCGGCAGACTTGCCATCGGCGGTAAGCTCGAATATCATTTTAACCGTTTCGGCGGCTTTCTCATCTATAATCTGCTCGCCGTTATCTCCGGCTTTATAGCCGTATGTATAATTCCCCGATTTATATTCGCCACGCCGCATTTTTGTATATTTGGCACTCTTTGTTTTAACCGATAAATCACGGCTGTAATACTCGTTTACGAGATATTTCACCGCAACGGCAATGCCACCCGTATCGCCCTTATGTTCGTCACTGTCATAGTTATCGCTGACCGATATAAACCGCACACCGAACAGAGGAAATATTTGTTGTGTAAAATACCCAACCTCTATACTGTTCCTCCCGAAACGGGAGAAGTCCTTTACCAAAATGCAATTCACCTTATAAGCTTTAACATCATTCAAAAGCTGCTGAACGGCGGGGCGTTCAAGATTAGTCCCAGAATAGCCGTTGTCAACATATTCGATAATTTCAACATTATCGCCGAGAGCTTCCGCATATTTACGGAGCAAAAGCCTTTGTGATTCAATGCTCATACTCTCAACACGCTTATCTTCAACAGACAAACGCAGATATATGGCTATAATGTATCTATCCATTTGCTATCGCCTCGCTTTCAAATTCGTTATCAAAACTATATGTTATCTCAACTCGTTTGCCTTTGTAAATATCTATTCTCGAAACCAGCTTGTCTATAAGCTCTTTGGTTAAAGTGTTGTTTTCAGCAATATCCGAAACGGCGTTCGACAGGTCGCAATATCGGTTATAGCTTTTTTCAAGCTTCAAGCGGCGGTTTTCAACCTCGGTTATCTTTTTCATTGTATCGGAGATTTTATCGCCGTAGCTTTTACGCATTTCTTGATATTCCTCCTGTGTTATAATGCCGTTTACAAGATTTTCATATAAGCTGTTCAAAAAATTCCGATTTTTTGATATGTAAGCTCGTAAGTCCTTTAATTCCGCCTGTTGAGCTTCTATTTCTTTCTTATCATTCAGCGAATAGAATATCAGATTTTTTCTGTCGGCAAGTACAGACGTTTGCGATTTTATTGCGGTTATAACCACATTGAGCAAATCTTTTTCGAGAATACTGCCGTTATCGCATCCGTCACGCTTATATCTTGTATTTGTAAGACAGTTTATATTATATGCAAACCCTGTTTTTACTCTTGAAAATCTTGAACGATGTAACGCTCTGCCGCACTCGCCGCAGAAAATTTTACCTTTCCATATATTTTCGGTGTAGGGTATTACGGTTAGCTTGCTGTGCTTATTTTTTAACTGCTCCATACGCTCCTGTGCTTTATCAAACATATCCTGTGAAATAATAGCCTCGTGCGTGTTCGGAACGACTATCCATTCATCTTTGTCAACAGCGGTCTGCTTTTTAGCCAAGCTGTCACTTCTGCCCTGAACGAGCTTGCCTGTATATATTTCGTGTGTTAAGATTTGCCGAACGGTCATAGTCTGCCATAATCCGCTGCCGATACTCTTTTTTGAGGTTATATATCCCTTTTGATAGCCGTATGCACCCGGTGTTAGGATTTGCTGTTCGTTAAGCTGCAAGCATATCTCATTTGTTGACATACCACCGTTAAAAAGCTCAAATATCAGCTTGACAACGGGTGCGGTTTCGGGATTTACGATTAGCTTATGACAGTCATTCGGATCTTTCAGATAACCGTATTTCGGTCTTGCACTCACATATTGTCCGTCACGCATTGCCTGTCGTGCCTGTGTTTTGATTTTCTTTCCGATGTCCAAAGCGTAGGCTTCATTTATAATATTTTTGATATAAAGGAGCATTTTATCACCGTTTGAGGGGGTATCCGTATCAAAGTTATCGTTTACGGCAATAAACCGCACCTTCTTTTCGGGAAAGTAGGTGTCTATATAAAAGCCTGTGTCAATACTGTTTCTGCCGAGCCTTGACAAGTCCTTTACGATTACGCAGTCTATCTTGCCGCTTTCAATATCCTCAATCATATGCTGAAATTCAGGGCGGTGAAAGCTTGTGCCTGTCGCTCCGTTGTCGATATATACTCCTGCCAAACGCATATTTCCGTTTTGTGCGATATAATCATCGAGTATCATCTTTTGATTTTCGATGGAATTACCCTTGTTGTGGCTGTCCTCAACCGATAATCTTATATACTGTGCCGTTTTTATGTATATAGGCATATTTTCCGGCTTTGTCTGTGCAGCAGTGATATTTTTTCTGCTTTTTCTTGCCATATCAAACCACCTCCCGATACTCGCTTAATGCAGCTAATGTCTGTTCGTATTCGTCTTTGAAATTAAATGCTATCTGTATGTGCGTTTTATCATAAATATGGATGCACTCTATAAGGCGGATAACGATGTTGCGGTCAATTTTATCAATATTTTCAAAGGCTTTGAAGCGTTCTATCCATTGCAGCTTTTTCGAGGTGTTGTTTCTGCACTCGTCAAGCTCGGTTTCAAGCTGTTTTAATGCGTCCTCCAACCGTTTCTTGTCTTTGGAGTAGGAGTTGTTAAGCGTTTTGTAATCCTCTTTATTCAGAATACCGGAAATGTAGTTTTCATAAAGGGTTGATTTGTATTCACTTGTTTTGTCAAGCTGTTTTTGTACCTCGCCGATTTGCACCGATATTTTATTGCACATATCCTTGTTTATTGCATTGTTGTTGATGCCGCCTATTAAAGCGTTCAGCGAAGCAACATTTCTTATGTGTCCCTTAATGCTGTCCGTAACACAGTTTACAAGGTCGGTTTCTTTTATCATATTACCGCCTGTGCAGCCGTTTTTCTTTCCGGTGGGGCAATAATAGTAGAAGTATTTTTCGCCGTTATGTGTAACGGTTTTGCGTGTCATACGATTTCCGCAGCAGCCGCAGATTAAAATTCCCGAAAACAAATGCAGTTCATTCTTTTTCGGTGATGTTCTTGTGTCGATACGCATAATTTTCTGCACAAGCTCAAAATCTTGTCTGCCGATTATCGCTTCGTGTGCGTTTTCGGTTACAAACATCTCATCGGCGTTGCGTTTTACATACTCCTTAACCTTGTAATTCGGCTTGCCGCATTTGCCTTGTATCAGCTTGCCCGTATAGATTTCGTCTTTGAGAATACGAATTACGGTTGTTGCCGACCATTTTGAATTTTCCTTATCGCAGTAGCCGCCTGTGGGGAGTGAGATGTTGTTGTCCTTTTTATATTCCCTCGGCGATAGAACCGCAAGTCGGTTCAGCTCATTTGCGATTCTCTCCGCACTGTAACCGTCTGTCCGCATTTTGAATATATCCTTTACCACCTGTGCGGCATATTCATCAATTACAAGCTGATTTTTATTATCATCAGCTTTTTTGTAACCGTAAACGGGAACGGCTCCGACATAATCGCCGTTTTTCCTTTTGATATTGAGTGCCGTGCGTACCTTTACGGAAATATCACGGCAGTATTCATCATTCATTACACCCTTAAAGGATACGGAAATATCTCCCGTAACGGCTTCCTTTGCGGTGTCTATATTATCGTTTATGGCGATAAAGCGAACACCGAGAGCAGGGAAAACTCGCCGAAGATATGTAAAGGTTTCGTTGTACTCTCTGCCGAGCCTTGATAAGTCTTTCACGATTATACAGTTGATTTTTCCGCTTTTGATGTCCTCAAGCATTGCCTTAAATGCGGGCCGATCAAAAACGATTCCCGAATAACCGTCATCTACCTGTTCATTAACGATTTTGATGTCGGGGTTTCGTTTGACAAACTCATCAATGTATTTTCTTTGGTTTGCTATGCTGTCGCTTTCGTTTGCTCTGTCGCTTGTGTAGGATAAGCGAAGATATTTTGTAGCGTTATACATAAATTTTTACCTCCTTGAAATTTACGGCTTGTCCGCAAAATCAAAGAGTATTGAATTTATCTTGTATTCAATTCTTTTTCCGTAATATATTTTATCACGGAACGGCGAACACCGCAAAAAATTATATGATAATACTTTGCAGACAATCCTCGATGGATAAGCCTTTGTCACTGTATTTTGCCGTAACGACAAAATTTCCGCACTTAAACCGGTACGGGTTTTTAATCTGCCGTATGTATTCCTTGATACGCTCCGGCTTTGGCAAGTCCTTGTTTACGGATATATCGTTTATATCCACAAGAGTGTCAGGGTTGGTTAAATCTTTAATATCTGTCATAATGCGACCTCCTTAAAAATTCTTTAATATCACAAATTAAAGCACTTATAAAATGCGTTAATTTCTAATATTAAAGGTAAGCCGTACCCGTCCCGAAAGACGGGTACAACTTATTTTCTTTGTTTTGAAGCAATTTCAGACGATGTTTTGCAAAAACACTCCATAGGAATTTCACCTCTCCGCCATCCGACCGAGCTGCCCCCATTGCCTGCGACGCTTTTAACGCTCGGACTGTGGCTGGACAGAAGTATCATTGTCCCGGTAAAGAGTCATCGCCCGCAAAGCTGCCGCTTGCATTGTAACGCTGATATTTCTCGCTCTTATAGCTTTTCATCAAGAAAGAAGGATGAAGTAGAAGCAAAACTATCGTCTTGGCGTATCCGTCACTCGGCTCGTCCGTACCGGAATGTATCCGTTTGCCGTTATTCTGCACCGCCGTTATCTTGCGTGCTTTCTTTGTAAAATGAAAGGGTTATGTACTCTGTTTAGACATCGCGTACTTGTTAATTATTGTCGCAATCAGATGTTGCTCGTTTTCGCAAACGGTAGGCATAAGCCTTAACAAAAGACTTTCCTCGTCTATGGACAAAGGTAAATAAAACTCTTTTCGGTACCCGCTCATTAAAAACGCTCCTCCATCTATTCCTGTTTTGGTACATATAGGTGCATATCGGCTCAAAAACAGTATATCCCTGCGAATTGTCCTGTCTGAAACAGAATAATGAAATGCCAAGTCTTTCATAGAGCATTTATTGTTTCGCATAAGGATAAAAAGAATTTCAAGTCTTCTTTCAAAAGAAGTTAATTGCCTATCCAAGCCGAATGCACCTCCTTTCGCTAACTATTCTAAATGATATTGCGGACAGTTCTTTTCCTAAATCAAAAAATAATTTCATAATTTCACCCTTTTGCGTAAATTTTGTTGAATTTGCACAAAAGAGAGAGGCGGAGCACGGCTATAATACGGTGGCGGTTTTCTGTGATGTTTTCCCGAAGATTTGCGGTGATGTCCTTTAGGCTTATGCTTTTTGCGCTTTGCTCTGTGCTTCATAAAGTGTCCTCCGTGCCGCAGGGCATATCCGACAAAAAGCATAATTTTGTCCTATGCAGGGCAATTTTTTATTTATGCGATAATCGCTTTCGCTTCCTTTGCTTTGTAATATCATATAAAAAGGCACAAAAAAGCCGCCCGGCAATAAAGGCGTTTTGCCTCTATACCGGGCGGCCTGCTATGCCGTCACCAATTTCCTGTTCGGAAAGCTTTATTTAGTGTTACTTTGTTTCAGCCTTTTTGATTTCGGGCTTTGTGATAATTACCTTCTTATCCTTTTCAACCCATTCGACGCTTGCACCGAGTTCTTCTGAAATAAAGCGTATAGGTGTGTAGGTGCGGTCGTTTTCGATAAACGCAGGAGAATCAAGCTTGATTTCCTTGCCGTTTACCTTCGCTGTCGCAGCACCGATGGTAATAAGTATAGTTACATTCTCATCGGTTTTAAGGTTTTTACCCGTAATGGTTACAAGCTCTTTTTCGCCGTTCCATTCAACCTTTGCGCCAAGATTTTCCGCTACAAACCTTGCCGGAAGCATTGTGCGGTCTTTTTCGATTTTCGGAGCAACGTCGTTCGATTTTGATTTGCCGAATACCTGTGCGTCTTTTTTGCCGATTGTTAAGATAATCTGATTTATCGAATTATCCTTTTCCGTCCATTTTGCATAGAGTGTGAAGCTCTTTGTTACCTTTGCGGAAAAATCGTACTTGGTTTTGAGTTCCTTATCCGAGTACCAACCGTCAAAATCAAAGTTTTCCTTTGTCGGCGCTGTCGGCTCTTTCATCACTGTATTTCTCGTTACACTCTGGCTTGACACCTTGCTTCCGCCGTTTGTTTCAAATGACACAGTATAGCGGGTTGTTCCGCCGCCACCGCCGCCACCGGAATATGTCCACTGTGCATAAACCGTTGCGTTTTCGCTAAAGACAGTATCGGTTGTAATCTTTGTTCCGCCGCTTGCCGCAGTATACCATCCCTTGAAGGAATAGCTGCCGCTGCGTGTAGCTGTCGGCAGAGTAGCGAGCTTCTGACCGGTGGTGGTCATTCCGGAAGCAGAGGGAGTACCGCCGTTGCCATCAAAAGTGATGGTGAACTCAGGAAGAACTGCATTTACCGTGATAGCCTGCGTAGCTGTCTTGGTCACGCCTCCCTCGGTGTAACTGATTGTTATGCTTGTATCACCGGTTGTCAGTGCTTCGGTAGGTGCAAATGTATAGCTTGTTACCGCTTTTGTACTGCTGTCACTGTATGTAGCCGTTACTACCATTCCGGATGTATCGAAGTATTCTCCTGCCGTATAGGTTACCTTTGTAGGTGCTGTTGTTACTGCGATACTGCTCAATGTTTTGGTTACTGCATTCACCGTGATAGCCTGCGTAGCTGTCTTAGTCACGCCACCCTCGGTGTAACTGATTGTTATGCTTGCATCACCGGTTGTCAATGCTCCGGTAGGTGTAAATGTATAGCCTGTTACTGCTTTTGTACTACTGTCACTGTAAGTAGCAGTTACCACCATTCCGGATGTATTGAAGTATTCTCCTGCCGTATAGGTTACCTTTGTAGGCGCTGTTGTTACTGCAATGCTGCTCAGTGTCTTGGTTGCTGCATTTACCGTGATAGCCTGCGTAGCTGTCTTAGTCACGCCACCCTCGGTGTAACTGATTGTTATACTTGTATCACCGGTTGTCAGTGCTTCGGTAGGTGCAAATGTATAGCTTGTTACCGCTTTTGTACTGCTGTCGCTGTAAGTAGCTGTTACTACCATTCCGGATGTATTGAAGTATTCTCCTGCCGTATAGGTTACCTTTGCAGGTGCCGTTGTTACAGCAATGCTGCTCAGTGTCTTGGGGGCTGTGTACGCCGCAACAGTTACTGTTTGGTTGTCAGATGCCAGAACAGTTCCGCTGTATTTTATGCGCACATAATACGTGCCGTTTGCAAGTCCTGTTACTTCTGTACCGCCGCAATCCGTCCAGGTCGAAGTGTCCGACTTTTTATACTGCATTGCGGTGGTCACATTTTGAAGCTTACCATCGTTATTTGCGCTTGTGGTACATGCCACGCCGGTTACACCGGTAGGTGTTGCGGCCTTTGTAACATCGATGGTCTGAATATCGGAATCCAGCTTGGTGTTGGGATCGGATGCCGGCTTGTAGACCTTAATATCCTTGTCGGCTAATACATTGTATATTGCTTTGTAGTCATAACTGCTTGTATTTTCCGTCCAGGTAACACCGCCGTCTACACTGTACTTCATACCTGTTGGCCAATTCATGAGGTTGCCGAAATCGGGGCCTTGGGCGTCAAAGGTAGCGGTAGGAGTAGCTTCCTTCGTTTTTGCCGTTGCCGGAGTCAATGTTATTGTCGTATTCGCAGTAGGCGTACCGGAAACCGTAATTTGAGTATAACTGTTTCTCGTCACGGTAATGCCGTTCACTGCCGATACGGAGTAATCCGTCGGGAAATAGTAGCCGTCAGCCGCTGTATATACAGTGTCTGTCATAGCGCCGCTCAAACCGCTTTGGTTTGCATTGCCCGAAGCAAGTGTCATATTCGCACCTGCATTAATGGTCACGGTATAGATTGCAGAAGTCGTCCATGTTACTGTAAAATCGTTGCTGTAACCCCATCCGCCGGGGAACAAAACCTTGAACATAAAGGTCTTTGTAGTCGGCGAACTCTTTGCGGGAATATACATTCCGGAGGGGTATCCTGACTTGTCGCCGCTGCCGACCTGGGTCGAATCCTCAAACCGCTGATACGAAATTGCTCCTTCCGGCCACGGAACAGTCACATCAGTCCCCACGGGAACCGTCTTATTATCAATATGAGGTACTGTGCCCGTCCCGGGCGAGGTTGCCGTCACCGCGCCGATGTCGATGGTAATAGACTTGCTGATGCCTCCCTTATCCGTCACCTTGACTATAGCTGTGGTGGCGTCACACACGGAAGCCCGGGTGTAGACCAGCTTGTTTTCAGCGTTGATGGACAGACCGCTGGGCTTTGTGCCCTCAAACTCGTATCTGTACTCTCCGCTACCGCCGGTAGCGGTGAGTGCAACGGTTGCCGTGTAGCCGGTGCCTTTCGTACCGGCGGGAATATCATAATCCGCCTTATCCTCAAAGGTCAGCGGAGTGATGACCTCATACTTGTAATCTGCATATCCGAGACCGCTTTGGACAGACTGGGTGACAAGGAAGCTGTCATTTTCAAAATACTGTTCGCTTCCCGCGGCATTTGTCCAATCTTCGTCTTCGATCTTACTGTCGCTCTTGGCTGCGTAGTAGGCGGAACCCATCCCATTCGTCAAACTGTAAGTGTCAGGCATATTCACGGTAATGGCAGCATTGGCGCCTACATTCAGCTTGTTGTCCCCAGAGAAACCGGACACAGACGTCCAGTTGGAAGCGCTTGGCGAACCCGAGCCGGTGTAAGTCAGGGTGATGGCAGTCTTGCCGTTCAGCGTGATGTTGCCTTTGGAACGAAGACCGTTGGCGAGACCGATGCTGGCGGAGCTCAGGGTGACGTTCAGCTCCGCGCCCTCCGCCACGGTAATGGGGCCGCCCGCTGAGACCTTTACGGTAGAAACACCGAACACTTGGGCTTCTGTGTCCGCTGCGGTAACATTCACAGTCACCTTGCCGCTCTGGAAGGTCAGGTTTTCAGCGGCGGGGGCGGATCTGTCCAGCCAAATGCCAAAGACCTGCGTTAAACCGCTTCCCGCGTTGGTGTTCACAGTCAGGGTACCGTCGCCGATGAACGTCACATTGTCTGCATTTGTAATATTGATACCGACACAGACGTTGCCGACGCCTTCTTTAGGTGCACTGGTGGTGACGGTGTTGGTTCCCGTCAGCTTGACGGTCACATCATAGGCGTTGGAGCTGCCGATGATGATGGGGCCGCTGTTATAGTTTTTCAGTTCCAGTATGCCGGTAGCCGGATCATAGTGGGCATTGTAGTCGGTGCTGTCATTGGTGGTGTCCGCACTGCCGTTTTTGTAATACAGCTTATCCGAGGCAAAACTATGGCCATTGACGGATACGGCACCGGCGTTTGTATATAGCGTGCTGTACGCCACCACGACCTGCTTGGTAGTGGAGTCCGCCTGAAACAGCTTGCCGCCGCCTGCATTGGTGCCATCCGGAGTAGAGCGGAAGCTGCCCTCAGTTATCTTTGTGCTGCTGCCCAAGTTGAAATAACCCTGCACGGGGAAAGCGTAGTCGGTTTCCTCCGAGGATGTGCTTTTTACGGTAACGCTGCCGCCGGAGGTAAGGTTGATTTGATGAACGCGGGTGGAGGAAGTGCTTCCACCCTCCTGCACAACCAGTGCCTTATAGTCGGTGGAGGTCAGGGACACCTTGGCATCGCCGGTAATCTTCACAAGGCCGGTCTTGTTGGCGCTGTCTTGGTCGAACAGCCAGAGTGCCGAACTTGCGGTGTTAGCTGTCACCGTTCCGCCGGAGATGGTGACGCCGTTGTTCCAGGAGACGATGCCGAGGCTGTCGCTTGTGGTAGAGGTGACATTCACCGTGCCGCCGCTGATGACCACATCTGCAAAGGCTGTGTCATGTCCCTTGGTAAAGGCAGCGATGCCATAATAAGCATTCGTCACAGTGACAGTGCCGCCGGTGACGGAGATGACGCCATCGGTGTTGCTGCTGGAGCCACGGTTAGCAATTCCGTATACCATGCCGCTCCCGGTGCTGCCGCTGTCACGTGTAATTGTCACAGTGCCTGCCAGCTCAATGTCGCCGTTATCGGTAACGCTTGCGGTGTATGCTTCGTTATAAATGCCGTACATTCCGTTGCTTCCGTTGTTGGTTACCTTGACCGCCACCTCGGCGCCGCTATCCACAGTGAGCTTGCCGGTCTTACAGTAGAGGCCGCGGCCATCGGAAGTGCCGGTGATGTTCGCAGTGAGCTTTCCGCCGGTAACGGATAAGCTGTCGTTGGCGTTGACGCCGTAAACCATTTTACTGCTGTTGGCGTTGATGGTTACCGTGCCGCTTGTCATGGTGAAGTGCCTGCACTCAATACCATAAATCAAATTTGATCCGTTCGTAGCGTTGATGGTAAGACTGCCGCTGCCGCTGATATTGAGATTCTGATTGTTTCCAAGGGCAATACCTTTGGCATTTGTATCATCAACTGTGATGGCGTTGGTTCCCTCAAGCACCAGGTTGAGCGTATTTAACCCGGAGCCTTGGATATAGCCACCGCTGTAGCCACTCAGGGTCAAGGTCTTGGTGCTTTCTACATAGCTCCAGCCTGTGCCGCTGCTGTCGGCGGTGGAGCCTGTAATGCTGATGCCCGGCTCTGCCGCAAACGCCGTCAGGCTCATGGCAGGGAGCATTCCCAGCAACATTGCCAGCGCAATAAGCATACTGAGCAGGCTGTTTAGTTTCGTTTTTGCTTTCATAAGCATTTCCTCCTTGTTTCTTTCCGACATTCTGCCGGATAATCTGACCGTGCATATTGTTTTGTCTGCTCACCCACACGGCAAGGAGAGCCTCCGCCATTCTTCACTTTTGAGGATGGCGCATTGTTCGGTACATTCACATCATATCATCACATCACCCCTGTCCTTCTCGCAGTGCGACGAGCATTGCCTGCCGGCTCTCTCGCCACATGATGAGTATTCATTCATGCACCTGTTTTACAACATTATCCTAACAGATAAAGTGTATAAAAGATATTCTCCAATGGATAATTTTTGAGCTTTTTCTGCAATATTATCATTGGATAATGTGCAAAATATACAAATAATTAACATTGTATATAGACATTTTCGCCTAAAATGCTACTTGCTCTCCAAAGCTTTGCCGCAGTATTCGCATTTTCCGCTGCTTCCGGCACGAAGTCGTGTGGTTCCGCCGCAGATGTCACAAACCGCATTGACAAAGCCGGAGCCGTCTATGTCGGCTCTGCCGTCTGAAAGAAGGACACAGGGCTGACCGTTTTTCTGCAAAGAGCAGTTGCACAAATATCCATTTTCAACCAATCGTTCCAACTCCGAGAGAATTTGAGCGGTTGCTTTTCCCATGCTGCCCCTCCTTAATAACTGATCGCGGGATATCCGACAATGCAGATATCCCGCATCTAAATTAAAAGTTTTTACCTCAGCGTAATTGTTTTTCTTGCACTGCCGTCAAACATTCTTGTTAAGATTGCCGCAACCTCACTTCTGACGATATTGCTCTCCGGGTTAAAGGTTCCTTCATTATCACTGCCTACCAAAATACCCGCACGGTAAAAAGCATATATTTCTTTTGCGGATTTTGCAATTAACGAAACATCGGGAATCGCATTATTTGCAACTTCATTAATTACGGCATACTCGCTTGCAGGCAGAGCTGCGTAAAAGATTTTTACAAAATCACTTCTGGTAATTTTCTCGTCTGCAACTGCGGTCAAATCAATTTCAATAATCCCCTTTTCGAGGGCATAGCTCATATAGGTGCTGTACCATACACTGCTTCCTGCTGTCAAAGTTACTTTTTTGTCGTGATAAAGCTGGTGCATTGCACAGGCAAGCTTTACCGCCTCGGCATATGTCATATTATCGTCAGGATAGAACATGGTATCGCTTTTTCCGTTGACAAGACCGTTCTTGTGAGCAGTTTCAACGTCTTTTCTGTACCATGCACCTTCAGCAACATCGGTAAAGGGGAATTTGTAGCTTTCGTCCGGCTTTACAGAACCTGTTCCGGATCCGGTAGAACCACTGCCTGAACCGCTGTCCACAGCATCTTTCAGTTTCGGGAAGTCATATGCCGCAATCCACATATCATCTGTTTCGGATGCCTCTGTAACCGTAGCCACCTTACCGTTAATTGTTGCGCTTACCTCGTCAAGGTTTTTCGGCATAATGTAATCCTTATTTAATTCAAAATAAACGTGCGCGGTATAACCTTTGCCGGCTTCGAACTTGTCGGAGACACTTTTTTTGGTATCTGTATCAAACCATTTTACATAGTAAACAGAAATGCCTTCTGTGGTTGTTTTCGCAGCATCCATTTTGGGTGCTGCATCAGCAACCGGCTCGTCAATAATGACATTGACTTCCTTGATCGTATTTACTGCCGACGCAGCTGCCACCTTATACTCGGGAGAATCGGCGATGGCATAACGATTTGAGCTTTGAACAGGACAGGAATAGTATGCCGCAGGTGCGCCGTTGAATGTTACAGGGATATCTTCTGCCGAAGGTATCTCGTACCCGTCCTCTGCTGTCAGATACGCCTGGCAGTGATAGGTCTTGCCAGCGACGAATTTGTCGCCGACTTTATATTCATTCCAGTCCTCATCCAGCCAGTAAAAATCATAAAAGGTAACACCGGGGGTCTCAATCGTCGGCAGGACAACAGCGGCTTCCGCAGCAGGGACCGGAAGGGTCATGGCAATGCTGCTCACGGTTGTCTTAGCCGATTCGGGGCAGGTGAAGTTAATAGTCACGGCGCGCTGCTCCGATTCTCCGTAAACGCTGACGACTTCCACCGGTTCACCGTTGACGGTGGCCGTCATATCGCCGGCGTCAGCAAAAGTATAGCCGTCGTCGGGAAGAAAATAGAAGCTGGCTCGGTAGGTCTTTCCCCCCTGGAAGGTGCTGACGCTGTTCATCTGCAGTGAGCCGTCATGCCAGCTCATGCTTTTCAGAGTATAGCCCGTTCCCCCCAGCTGGCATGTCTCCACCGGCTTGGCACCGTCCACGGGCGCTTCAACTCCTGTCACTGTAATTTCAGAAATCTTTGTCGTTATAAGATAAGCACCTTTTCCCGGCGTAGCAGGCATCCTGTCAGCCGAAGCCGTGAATGGCAAGGATGCTGTCATCATACACAGCGCAATCAAACAAGTGATAAATCTATTGCATTTTTTCATAAATCTCATCCTTTCTTAATGTTGGTTGTAATTTCATCTCTCCGTAAATGTTTTTCGCATATTCGTGAGCAAAAGCTTATTGATTCAGCTTTTCCGCCTGACTCTTGTATTTATCCTGTATATCCTTTGCATCCTTATCAGTGAGACCGTCGATAACAGCCGCTAAGGAGTCAAAGGTTTCCTTTGAACAATGGACTGCGATATTTTCTACCGCTCCGCTCCTTGCAAAACCGTTTGCATTTGTATCCTTTATAATATCCGTCATTATCTGCGCGAACTCATCTTCGCTAAAGTATGTAGCCTTTGCGCGCCATTCTTCATAATGGCTGTCGTTTTTGTTTTTCAAGCTGCCTACTGCTGTCCAGGACGGTACATCTTTTGTTCTCGGAGTTTTCTTGAAATAATCCATTGTCGCCCTATAGGCTGCCTCGCTTGTTTTCTCATGGAACGGGAAATCATACCAAAGCTTGTTTAAGCTATCAATTCCGTTTCCGTGCAGCTCGGCGTCCTCCGGATTATTCAGCATAGTTACAATAGGCTCTATAATCTTTTCATCACCCAAACCGCCTGCATATTCATAGGCACGGCTTCGCACATCCTTATCCGAGTCGCCCATAAGCGTAATCATTGCGTCAACCGCTCCGTCAAGGCCTTTATTCCAAGAGCTGCCGATTGCCATGGCTGCCTGCTTTCTTACCTTGCTGTTTTCGTTTTTTGCTGAGTTAAGTAAAAATGCGCCTATATCCGCATCCTTTCCGCCTTCATTTGCAAGCGCCCGCACTGCGCAGCAGATAACATAAGGATCTTTTTCGTTTTTAAGCATTTCTTTTGCAGCGGAAATATGACCGTCGCTTACCCCAAGAAGGGAACCGACATTCGATATTGCATATCCCCGAACCTGCGGAGCTTCACTTTTCAAAAGCGGCTCAACAAATTCCTTTGCCGCCGGCAGCTTTGCTTTATTCTCTTTAAGCTTTTTTATTGCTTTGTCTGTTATATTTTCATCAAGCTCAAGCTTATCGTTGATTGTTGCATATGAATATGTGGAAGCAAGGTTTATAAATTCGTCCAGGGTTATGTTCTGCTCATCCTTTATAAACTCTTTTATCAAATCGTCCTCCGTCATATTTGCGTAGTCAATCTTTTTAGCTCCATTGCCTTGGTTTCCGCCGCTTCCGGTCTTGTCTCCTCCGCACGATGCGAGTGTGAATATCATTCCGATTGTCAAAATCAATGCTAATAACTTTTTCATAATACAAAATTCCTCCTGATTCTTTTATTGTTATCATTATCACCGAATATTTTGCTGTATTCCGGCGGTGAATGCCCGGAACAGCTCTTTTTTGTTTTAAGAAATTATGTCCACGCATCCACCTTCGACGGGATCCGAATCCCGGAAAGAATACTGGAATATTCCCACAAATACCAGGAATCACCTTTTTGTCGAAGCTTTATCGGTCGCGGAGAGTCTGCACCGGTCGTCTTTAAAAACAACCTGAGGTATCCTTCCCCGACATCCTGCGGTCTGCTATCCTCAATAACTTCGAGGGTAAGAGGATTACTCGGAACATAGTTGTTTGCCGGAGTCGCACCGCCAAAATAAGCAAGCGGAAGATAACTTTTTCCGCGCAAACGGTCTCTTAAAAACTGAATATCATAACTGCTGAGCGGTCTCGGACCTCTCAGTGTATTAAGTGCGGCAACACCTGCATCGCTGTCTTTCAGATACAGTGCAAGCGCCAACAGGAACATTGCACAGGTATTTTCCGGCTTGGAAAGATCATTCTGCGGCAGAGCAGAAAATTCTTCCGACGTTGTCGGAACAGATGAAATTGTCATCTTCATTGTTACTTGCTCCTTTTCTTATTCACCACATAGTTTTTGCTGTCGCAATTTTACTGTTTATCATTATCATCAAATATATCGCCGCACTCAGGGCAGAACTTCGGCGGGTTTTTAGGATCCTCCGGTTCCCAGCCGCACTTATCGCATTTATAAAGCGGTGCGCCTGCCGGCTTTGGGCTTCCGCAGTTCTGGCAGAATTTGCCCTTGTTGACCGTGCCGCAGGAGCAGGCCCAGCCGTCTGCCGATGGCTGCGGTTTGCCGCAGTTCATGCAGAATTTACCTGTATTGCCGCCCTGACCGCACGCGCATACCCATCCGGACGGCGCAGCCTGCTGCTGTGCTTGCGGTTGCTGCTGTCCCATAGCAAATAGGTTTGCTGCATTCGCACCTCCGGCGTTCTGTGCCATGTTCATGCCGAAGAAGCCGCCCATAGCACCCATTCCGCCCTCGTTTTTGGCTGCGTCCTGCATAGCCTGTGCCTGTGCACCTACCATATGCGCTGCTGCCATTGTCGGATTTCGGAAGGCCGCATTTCTCTGGATTTCCTTAATCATCTTCTCGTCTTCTTCCGAAGCATTGACAGAGGAAACGCCAAACACTACAATTTCAATGCCGCGTAAATCTCTCCATTTTGCAGAAAGAACCTCATTTAATGCATCGCCGATTTCCATTGTATGCGCCGGAAGCGAGCTGTAGCGGATTCCCATATCCGAAATTCTTGCAAATGCAGGCTGAAGCGCCGTCAAAAGCTCGGTTTTTAACTGACTGTCAATGGTTTCCCGAAGATAGATATCATCCACGTTGCCGCATACATTTGTATAGAAAAGCATTGGATTTGTGATTTTATAAGAATATTCTCCGTGACAGCGTATTGCAATATCCACATCCAGACCGATGTTATTGTCAACCACCCGAAACGGCACCGGAGACGGAGTTCCGTATTTGTTTCCTATAATCTCCTTGGTATTGAAAAAGTAAACTCTTTGATCCTTGCCCGGTTCGCCGCCAAATGTAAAACGTTTTCCGATTTCAGAAAAGCTCTTTTTGATGTTTTCGCCCAAATCACCGTAAAAAATGCTGGGTTCCGTTCCGGTGTCATATACAAATTCGCCCGGTTCGGCACAGATGTCAACCACCTTGCCGCTTTCCACTATTATCATACACTGTCCGTCATTGACGTTGATAATGGAGCCGTTGGAAATAATATTGTCTGTTCCTTTCTTGTTCGAGCTTCTGCCCCCGGCCCTTTTTTCTCCTTTTGCTACAAGAACGTCTGCATCTAAGCTTTCACAGTAAAAATAGTCTCTCCACGAATCGGCAAGTACGCCTCCCAGCGCTCCGACTCCTGCTTTTAATAATCCCATATGTAAACTCCTTTCAAAATTTAATCGTTATATTCTGTAATATCCCATACATCCTCCGTGCATATCAACCTGTTATTTTCATCAATTTGAGGCGTGTACTCATACCGGTTGCCCTGCGCAAGCGAACGAATCGTGATGTTATTGCTGCAAACTACGATAAAAGCGGCTCCGTTGTTTTCTGCAAATTTTTCTCCCGTATCTTTTAAAAGGATGTCATTTGAAACGGGCCACCTTGGAATAATCAGGTACCATTCCTCTCCGCCGCAGTCAAAATGCTCTATTTTTTCAACCGCTTCCTTCGGCAATGATGAAAACTGTTTTTCTATGTACACATCACAGTTTGCTTTTCCTTCTTCGCCTTTTCCCAAATAGGCAGCCGCGCAATAAGGATATTCCTCAATTTCATCAAAGGGCAGGGTGTTTGCGTATTCCGTCCGATATGCGCTGTCTACATATTCCATACCCGGACCGTCCAACATATGCGGTTCGGGCATTTTACACCCGAACAGATTCGCAAGAACTGTAAAAATTGCAATCAGCTTCATAATATTCACCGCATTTCTCATCCTTTCGGCAACTCTATCCTCATATCCCGGCATAAAATTCTTGAAATCAAAGCCGCCGCTTCGCTGCGTTTCACCTCTGAATCGGGATAGAATGCATAATACTCGTTGCTGCCTACGGCAATTCCTTTGTTATACAGGTCAAGAATTTCATAGGCAAAAGGTGTTGTTTCATCCACGTCCGGTATATCGGTCAGCGGAACTTCATTGATATAATACGGCTCTGTATCGCAGCGGGAGAACAAATATGCCATCTGTGCCCGTGTAGCATTTTTGTTCCAGTCAAAAACTACATAATCCTCAAGTATACCTGCCGCATAGCAATAATCAACATAAGTATCGTACCAGTTCTCTCCGGTCGGCTGAAATTCCATGCCGTCGTCATCATACCGATTTAACCGATGAATACTTGCTGCAATTTTTGCCGCTTCCGCGCAGGTAAGTCCCGCATTCGGATCAAATATCGTTTCGCTTTTGCCGTTTATTATGCCAAAGCTGTACGCTGTCTGAACATAAGGGTAATACCATGCGTCATCGGATACATCGGAAAACGGCAGAGAAATATCTTCTAAATACTTGCTGCCCTTAAATCCGCAGTCCTCGCAGTAGAACATATTTTCACCGAAAATATCCTTTTCGGTCATGCTTTCAACCAAAGCGTTATGCATGATTGAAAATCCGAAATCATTGCCGCCTTTTGCATCGGAAATTTTATCCGTCAGCATTTCAAGATTTGCCGTACACGGAACCGTAAAATTAAGATACCCTGTTCCCATAAACACATCATACCCGAATGTGACATCTTCACTGCCCAGTACAACATCCGTAAGGCAATCACAGTTTGCAAAAGCACGGTCGGCAACCGTTGTTACGCTTGCCGCAATATCCACATAGGTCGCATTGCATCCCTCGAAGGCACTTTCTCCGATTTCTTCTATTCCATCTTCCATATATACTGTGGAAATGTCTAAATCAAAGCAAAGCTTATCGCCGATTTTCCGTATTGGCATCCCGTCTATGTCGGACGGAATCGAAACAAGCTCATCGCCGTAATAGGCTGTAACCACGCCGTCTGAAGTATAGTCAAAAATACCGTTCGAAGATTTATATGTCCTTGACTCCGCAAAAGCGATAGTATTTGCCAGCAAAATTATTGCTGTTAAAAGTGTTGTAATTTTTCTCATTTACTTCACCTCTTTTCTTTTTATCCCAGAACATTCTTAATTGCCGCGTCGGCTTTTGCCACAAGCTCCTCGCGTCCGTGATAAAAGCTGTTTTCCATGGCTTCCGCAATTTCCTCCGCATCCTGACGCACGTATAATTAAAACCATCTCGAAAGGGGTGGTTTTAATTATTTCTCCTTTCCTGAAATTTGTTATATTTGCAGGATTAGCTACCTGCGGTATAATAAAGACAAGCACTGTGGATTTGTATCTATTTTATTACAGCTTTGACTGGTTAGAGGTGACTCAAACCACAGTGGTTTGTCTAAAATGGTAATTAGTTAGTTAACGCTTTGACGTTTTTATTTGCGTGAATACATTGGCAAGCCGTCTGTGGAAAACAGCAGTGCAAAAATATTAAAAGGAGGAAACCATGTATTTTATTGGTATCGACATTTCAAAATTCAAGCACGATTGTGCCGTAATTGACGACTCGGGAGAAATTATTACTCCTTCGTGGTCTTTTACAAACGACTCTGAGGGGTTTTTGCAATTTAAAACATTACTTGATTCTCTTGATGCAGAAACAAGAATAGGACTTGAATCCACCGGTCATTATGGTATGAATTTAAAGCTATTCTTAGAAAACAATGGCTTTTCATTCATGGAGTTCAATCCTCTATTAATCAATCGTTTCGTTAAATCCAAGTCCCTCAGAAAGACTAAAAGCGATTCTATTGATTGTATGATGATTGCTCGCTATCTAATGACGGTAGAGTACAAACCCTATCCATCATCATTTTACCATACTGAGAAGCTAAAGTCACTAACAAGATTTAGAGATTCTCTTATTAGGCAACGCAGCAGACAGCTTGTAGAACTTACAAACATCTTAGATAAGGTGTTTCCCGAATTCAAGCCTTTCTTTGGTGGTAGGTTTTCCGCTACTGCATTGCATATACTTTCTAACTACTCATCACCTGAAAAGATTTCTAATATGAACTCCAAATCTTATGAGGCGTTAAGAAAATTATCTCGTGGCAGATTCTCAACAGTTAATTTTGCAAAGCTTAAACAACTTGCTAAAATTACTGTCGGAACTACCGAAGATTATCTTTTACAAGAACTACAGATAATTTTAGACCTTTACTATCAGTTAGATTCAAAAGTTGATGAAACAGAAGCTTCTATCAAAGAATGTGTTTCGGATTTGAATCCACCAATGTTAAGCGTTCCCGGTATCGGTATTGAATCAGCTGCTGTAATCCTTGCTGAATTTGGAGAGTTCTCTAAATTTAACAATGCTTCTCAAATGCTTTCTTTTGCCGGCTTAGAGCCGGGATATTTTCAATCAGGAACATCTGAATTCACCGGCAAAATGGTTAAGCATGGTTCTTCATATTTGCGCTACGCACTTATGAATTGTGCTCAAACCGTTGTGAATTACGAGCCTACCTTCGCTATGTTTTATGCGAAAAAGCGTGCTGAGGGCAAACCTCATCGTGTAGCGTTATCTCATGTTGTTAAAAAGCTACTGCGTGTTATTTACACACTTCAAACTAAAAACATTACATATTGTTCTGATTTTATGAGGTAGCTATTTAACTAACTGTTTTAAAAGTCCTTGAAACATAGGGCTTGTTTGCTATACCTTTTTTACTTTCATAAAAAAATTTTTAAAAACTTTTCAAAAAACTCTTGACTTTTAATAGTTAGTCACCTCTTTTCTTTTTATCCCAGAACATTCTTAATTGCCGCGTCGGCTTTTGCCACAAGCTCCTCGCGTCCGTGATAAAAGCTGTTTTCCATGGCTTCCGCAATTTCCTCCGCATCCTGACGCATTGCTTCAGCTCCTCCGTCCTTGTTTGCCATCATATTTTTCAGATTTCCGGCAATGGATGCCGCCATCCGTACATCTGCCTGATTTTTCTTGAAACCGGCTTTGATAGAGCCGAATCCTGTTCTTCCTAAAATTTTATCAAGACATTTCATCATAGCGTCATGTGAGCCTTTGCTTGACGGCACCTTAAAGTCATACAAGCCGCCCACATCGTGAAATATAAAGTGTGTTTCGAATTTTTCCACATTTTTTCCGTCTGAGCCTTTTTCAAATCTTGATTCACCCTCGCAAATTTCAAGATCTGCAATTCTGAACACCATATAAAACGGTGTGCCTCCCCAGAGGATAATTCTGCCGCGTTTTTCGGTAATGCACATAAGTCCTGTGTTTTTATCCACCAAAACACGCTTGGAAAGAAACTTTTCCGCAGCCTTGTTACCCGCAAAATATGCGTCATAAAGCTTTTTCCCGTTTTCCAACTGTTTCATGTGTTCCTTGTAATCGTATGTAGTTCTCTCCAAAGGAACAAAAAACGGACTTGTTTTCTTTACACAATCCCGACAAATGAATTCTCTGTCCGCAAGCTGTACCTGTTTCATAAGACCTATTTCCGCACCACATATTGAGCAATTTTTCTTAGCCATAATTTTCTACCTCCAAATTATTTTATATTACATCAAAAGCTTCCGCTTCTTCCGCCGTGCGTTCTTCCCGAGGATGACGTGTGTGTACTGCTTTCCTTTGGTTTTTCTCTTTTCGAAACCGTGCTGTAAAGAAATATATCCCGTGAAAAATCCATATTCATACTTCCCGGCTTCATATAATTCGCCGCTCCCGGCTGCATGACAGCCGTATTCATTTTCGAGAGCTTGCGTGTCATGAATGCGAACGCTGCTGCCAAGGGAATCAAAATAATCCCCGCGATAACATACAGTATATTTATTTTCTTTTTATACGGCTCTCCGTTTGCCGCCATGCCCATAAGCTCTGCGCACTTATCGGCATATACCATACCGGCCTGATAATAATCGCCTTTTTTCAGATAAGGCAGCATTGCTTCGTCGATATATTCCAGACCGTCATCGTTAAAGATTTCTATCGCCCTGCCGCAGGTGGAAAATGCATATTCATGGGTTGTTTCACAAACGAAGTATAAAATGCCGTCGTAATTTTCGCCGACTCCATATTCGTAGGAATCATAGATATCGTCCGCCTCGGCTTGTGCGTCCTCCGTTATCATTTCATCGCTGATAATGAAGGCAACGTCAACATCGTATGTATCCCGCAAGGCGGCAAGTTTGTCCGAAAGCTCGATGTATTCGCTTTCGGACAGCATATTTGGAACATCTATAAGCTCAGGCGGATGTTCCGCCGACACCGAAAACGGAAAGGCAACAGCGCATATAACAAGGAACAACAGAATAAAAGAACTTATTCTTTTCATCTTCTCACCCCCTTACAGCAATCCGAAAAGCTTTGCGGCGGCTATGCAAACCACAAGACCGATCGCATATACTTTTCCGAAATACAGCCATTTTTTCTTTTTATCCACCGGATATCTCCCAACTGTTTTTCCTGTCTGCCCGTTTATGGCATATTTATAATTTTCACCCTGATATTTGATGTTAAGCATCCATACCGGAAGAAGTGAATACCTGATTTTTCCGTTTGAAAAACTTACATACGAGGTTTCGGGAATAACAGCTGAATAGCCCGCCGCCGTTTGGGCAAAGGTATCTTCGGTGCTTTTTTTAACGCGTTCATTTGCTCTGTCGATACTTTCCTCTGCCGTTACATCATACTTGTCGGCAAGATATCCGGAAAGGTATGCTGTATTAAAGTCTACCGCATCCGTATAATCAAAGGGTTCTACCGCTTCCATATAGGCGTCGTCCGCCTTTTTCGAGCCGTCCACCGGAATGTTTGCAAAGCAGATGCTTCCCGAGCGGATCAGCTTATAGAAATCGGTTTTGGTGTACTCGTAATTTGCATCGCTCCAATGCGTCATTCGTTGTGCACTATAGCGTATATCCGCATTGCAGTCGCAGTCAAACATCCAAAACGGTATGTATACTCCCGCCATTTCTTCAATTTTCTTTTTTTCCTTAAACTCATTGGGAAGAAAGGGTGCGTTTTTATACGCTTTTTCAAACTCAGCCATAGCCGCTTTTTTATCCACCTTAAACGGAATTACATAATCCGGGCGAAGTGAACCCTCAAACTGTCCTTTGACAATGGTGGAGTTGCCGCAGTAGGGGCAGACCGTTGAACCCAGCGTGTCATCCCCCGTAATCTCCGCACCGCATGAGGGGCAGGAATAGGAAGAAAGATTGACCGCCTCGCTCTCCTCAAAGCTCCTCGGCTCGTAATGCTCCCAGTCATACTTTGATGAGGTCATGCCGTTTTCGTCTGCTTCATCAAGCTGTTTCATAGTATCAAGGTCAAAATCCGTTCCGCAGGACTCGCAGTGCAGATTCTGATTTGCTGCGTTAAATGCAAGGGGAGCGCCGCAGCAGGGACATTTGTAGCTTTGTATTGTGTCCATTGTTTTGCCTCCTGTTTTTGTTTTAAACTTTAAGGAATTGCATAAGAGCTATATGCTATCCTTATTGTTTTTTTACTTACCAACTTTTCTCATGATAGTGTCATTTTATTTATATCTGCATGCAAAACCAAGCGGTTTTATAGCAGACAAACCGTCCCAAATCATAATCTTTGCATATGCAGCAGAGTTAAAGTAGGTTTCAAAATTCTTAATCCGAGTTGAATTGGTAAGATTAAACATTTGGATTACTGTCATGCTGTTTTCGCCCTTCGCAAGATTATATCCGTTATTGATAAAATTGCTTATCATTCGTCCGTTTTTATTATAGAACGCAACTGCAAAGCATACGGTTTTTGCCTCAGGCGCTGTGACGGTAAAATCTACATTATTATCTTTTTTAACTTTAAATCTCGGCTCCGTTGCGGTGAACGGTGTTCTGACAATCAGTGTAGTGCTTGTATTGGTAGTGCCGCTGATATATACTCCATATTCCGTGCCGTTTATTTTCATTTTGTTATTGCCGAAAATATAATTTTCCTCTGTCTTTATGGGAACATAAAGATAATAGGTCGTCCCCTCTGTCGCAACAGTGCCTGCAGGGAGCTTGTTTGCAACACCGTACGCTTCTGTTGGACACCAATAAAGCGTGCTTACATAGTAGTTAGCTGAGACTGTTGTAAAGTCGTCCTTCTGCGCAAGAGTGCTGCCGCCTTCGGGCGGTTCAAAGAAGATTTCTGCGTTGTTTAATACTCTTACATAAACAATCAGCTTGCTTGAACTTACACGAACCGTATCGGTCATCTGCTGATTGTTCACCTGCAAATCAAGGTTATCCGCGGTAAAAAATCCATTCAATGTTATTTTTGCAATATAGTTTTTGCTCATATCAAATTTATCGGTTTCATTCATTGCGTTTGCGGCCGTATATGTATCGCCCTTGCACCATGAAACAGAGTCAACTGAGAAGCTGTCTTTATTAGGCGTATATACTACATCCGCGGGCGTTTCGCACTCATACATATTCGTCATTACAAGCCTTGCCGCCTTTATTTTCTCACTTTCCCACACGGCATATGCCGTAGTTGTATCAGATACATTTACTTGCTCTCCTACACCGTACAGCTTGCCGTCCACTCTCCAGCCCACAAAACTGTCGTCGTCTTTGGTGTAGGTACATTCCGGTAGGATAAATTGCCCGTCAGCAGTCAAAAGTTTTGACATACTTCCCGAGCCGCCATTTGAGTTAAAATGAAGAGCGCACAACGGTTCCGGCAGATCAACCGCGAAAGTATTTGAGCTGACGACATAGTGCGGTGTACATTCTCTTCCGTTAATCGTTACCGGCGGCCACGGATATTTCAATTCAAACTCCGAGCCTGGTATTGACTTAAGCGTTATTTTAAGCCGATATTCGTATCCTTTCGTAAGCTTCGAATTGGTTTTGTCAACCCATTCCGTTTCACCTATCTTTCTGCCCTGCCACTGATAGGTGTCTATAACCGCTCCTTCCGAGGGAATGTATACAACCGGTTGGAATACACCGTAGTAATAATTAGGCACAGAAAGTTCTATTTCCGGTATCGGCGCTTTGCTGGTGCCCTTGACATGATCGCAATATTTACAGACGTCATTGACGTAGCTATGTCTTTCATAGCCGCGGAAAGCGCCGCAGCCCTTGCAGGTTTTTCTATGGTGAGTTGCGCCGTAATATATGGTATCGCTGCCGCTGGAGGTTTCGCCGTATTCATATGCCTCCTCATAGCTTGTGTTTACATGCGTTACGGTAACGGTTGCTTTATCGCTGTACACCTCTCCTGCACGGTTATATACCTTGCAGTAATATTCCACACTGCCCTGCCATGAAAAGCTGCTGTCTGTGGTAAGCTGTGCGCCGCTGCCAAGGCATACGGGGTCCTTGCCTTCAACCTGATAGTACCAAAGATACTTAAGCCCTTCCCCGGTTGCCTCGATGCTAAGTGCTACGCTTTGATTGCATTTTTTCGTAACATTTTGGGGCTGGCTTGTAATCACCGGCAGCGCATATGTTGTTTTATATCCGCAGTCGGTACACACGCCGTCCTTAAAGTAGTGTTCGTATTTAAAGCTTTCAACATTAAATATATAGGGGCAACCCGTGACAGCGCATTTATATCCGTGATAATCCTCGTCGATGGCACCGTAGGAATTCATATCCGCTTCATGCACATGGGAACCGTCGTCAATGGCATAGCCCCTCATAATTTGGATAACTACAACATCATCCTCGTCCGCAAAAACACTATAATCAACATTTTTCGTGAGCACCTCGCCGTTTACGGTGACCGTAACGCTTTCGGAAAACTCATATCCGTCCTTCGGCGCAATCACAAAGAGGTAACCGTATATTCCGGCGGAGGCAAAGCTTGTTATAATGCTTTCTTTTTCCAAATCACCCCAATAATGAATATCCGTGCCGTCGTAATTCTTTACCGTATAATTTGCTCCCGAGGGAATCGACAGATATTTGCAGCTGCCGTTTGCCACGGGAATAATATCTCCCGTAAGAGTAACTGTCGTAATTTCTGTTGCCGCAAACGCTGTATTAGGCAGAATCGCTAACAATATGCAGAGTGTCAAAACTGCCGACAAAATTTTTTTGCTTTTCATAAATCTTCCTCCTTTTTGTATTAATGGTTCAAAAAATCAAACTGACAGTAGTTTCTGCTATAACCGGTTTCCCCGATTCGTGCAGCCTTTCTGCACAGTTTTTGCACATCTCGATTTCATCGCATATCAAAAAGCACCGGTCACATATCAATCCATGGCATATCGGGCAAATGCTAAAATGATTTATTGCATCATCCAAAACGGCATTCCGCGCATTAATCCACTCTCTTCTGTAAAGTGCATCATAAATCACTTTTTTGTTTTTATCCGATACTCTGCTGCCAGCCTGCGAAAATGGTATTGGCTTACTGTACCACCATGTTCCGCAGGATGAACATAAGAACTTAAAGCAAAACTCATCTTCTGTCGAACAATCTTTCATGTACTTTATCAATTCGTCTTTCATCATAGCGATTTACTCCTTTCAACTGTATTATGATTTTATTGTAGCTGAAAAAAAGAAAAAAAGATATTATCTATTGGATACTTTTGGGGCTTTTTCTTAAATATTATCCATTGGATAATGTGCACATTTAACAATATAATACACCTTTATTTGTTAAAAGCGCCCAAATAGTTTGCAAAAAAAGAACCGACCGAATAATCAGTCAGTTCGATAAAATATATTCTTTAAATTTTTGTACTACGGCGAAGCTCGTCAAGACGTCCGCATCGTTTGAGCAAATCTATATAAAGCATTAGTTCATCTCTGGATGAAACCTCTAATTTTTCATAAATACTTCTGTTATGTCTTCTTACTGTACTCATACTGATATACGCGAGATTGGGTATTTCCATAATCTGATATCCTTCAATATAATATTCTAAAATATTGTATTCTGCATTTGTCAAAGTTTTTGCACGTTCGATAAAGTTATCAAAAATTTCCTGTATCCCCTCCGGTATACCGGTGTTTTCAGATATTGTGTTTTGTTGCTGCGTATGCAGGAAATTCATAAGTTCGTCTATTTCAGACAGTCCGGTTTTAGATTCATGCGTTAAATTCCCGTTTTGAATTGCCTCAAGCTGTTTTGCAATGGGCTGCACATATTTTCGCGAGAGAAATACCGACATAATTATCATAATTAGTAATAATGCGGCAAATACTGTAATATAAATTACTTTCCTTTTAACGGCATACTCACGGAAATTCGACGCCGGCAAAAGAACCGAAACCGTCCACTCTGTATCGTTTAACGGAGAAGACGATATTGAAATTTCCTTTGAAAGTCCAACATACTTTCTTTCATCTGATGTATAGTAGTTAAAATTACCCGATGGCTTTATACAAAAAATTTGCTCGGAAAATTTACCTCTGTTATCAGCACCGCATAGCCCCTTTGACAAACATAAATTTCCATTTTCGTTCGGAGACAATGCCGTAACAATTGTTCCAAACTTACTTTCAGAGGACGGATGAGCAAGCCTGAAATACAGTTCACTTATTTCAACACCGCATATACCGTAAAATTCTCCTTGGCTACCGATAATAGGAACAACAAGCAGCATTGCTTTTTCCCATGTGTCCGTAAGCGATTCCTTTTTCGCCCATAAATACGAATTTGCTGCGCGCATCGGAGAACTTTGCTGCATTTCCATGTAATAAGGAAACTTTTTTATATTAAACTCCATATTCCATCGATTATGCAGTTCAAGCTTGTTTTTTCTTGCAACCTCTTTCATACCGCGAAACAGTGCTGTTTCCGAATTGACAGGATTGCTGTCATTGACGCTCGTGCGGCGAAGATATAGTCCACAGCGTGAAAATTCGGAGTCCTTTGCCGCAGTATTGACCGTCACATCCAAAACAACATAAGCTCCGCTGCCTTCGGATGATTCCAAAGCTGTATTAAGCAAATTATACATTGATTGCTGCAAATCTCGGATTTGCATAGGATCATTATTTAAGCTCTCAAACGACCGATTATTTTTTTTCAGTAAATATTCTATTTCCGTGCTTATTTTACTTGAAAGCTTAATGCCTTGAGCATTGGTACGGTCAAACTGCTGCATAATTTTAGACGAAGAATTTTCAAGCGTCATTGACAGACATTGGTTTAAATGCTGCTTTGAAAACGAAAATACATCCGTCACAGAGCAAATTATAAGCAAAATGCAGATAATAGCCGAAACGATGGACAAAAAATAATACATTAGTTTTTTCTGCATACTTGTGCTGCGATTCTTCATCTGACGGTATATCATTTTTAAATTTTCCAAGTATTTTTTCATTGAATGACCTCCTTGTTTTTTGTCTTATGAGGTCTATTGAAGCTCTGATTGCAGCCTTTCAAAGTATTTGCCAGATATGTCATATACAGCCGAATCAGGATTTCCTCCCGCATCCACTATATCTATATATTCTTGTCGGGCATCTGAAAGCAGCCGCCGAACGGTGACGGTAAATGCTGTTTCAGAATCCAGATAACTGTCAAAGCGCGGAGGATATACAAATTCATAATCAGGATTAATATCCTGTATTGTTTTATATAAATCTTTGTATTTCGGATCCGTAAGCTGCTCCGTTTCCTTGATTAAATACTTATCGTAAGCCTCGTAGCATACAGGGACATAGCCGAGAGAAGTCACGAATTTCGTGTTTTGCTCCGGAGCTGTCAGCCATTTGATAAACGTGCAGGCTGCCTTTTCCCGTTCCGGTGTCGATTTTACCGTACAAAATCCGCTGCCTCTTTGCATAACCATCTTTTTTCCATTTTCAAAGTTCGGATAGGGCAAGGAAATAATTTCAATTTCCTCCGAGGTATTGTCCTCGTATGTAACAATATTTTCATAATACAAGACGCTTGCCGAAGAAGCAAGAGTAGCAATGGCGTCACCTGTACGCAGCGCCTCTGTGGCATAGCCCTCTCCCAGCCACACACCGCCTTTTATTGCAGCCGGCGCAAGCACATCCCAGGCTGTTTGATACGATTGGCAAAAGGAAAATTGTTCGTCACGAAAGAAATCCTCGCCAAGTGCCTGCACACCTACTTGAAAATAATGAAAGGGGTAATCGTTTGCCAAAAACGCCTTACCTCCACTCCACTCCGCGTATAATGACGCCGCTTTGTACAGTCCTTCCCATGTAGCAAGGTCATCTAATTTTGCTCCCGTTTCCTTTGCAAAACGATCAAACAAGGTTTTATTGATAAACAGAAGCTCCGTGGACTTAGCAACCGGGAAAATGAGCAGTCGCTTGTCAAAGGTTCCCTCATCCAAAAACTCTTTTATGTAGCCTTCAAGATCCGCATCGCTAAAATAATCTCTATAATCTACCAACATATCCGAATCCTGCATTGCGGACACAGTTTTGGGGTAACAGTTGAAAATATCCGGAAGTTCAGGTGCGCCCGGTTCATGATTTACAGCCGCCAAAACACCCTCATGTATTTTGTTGCTGTTTGATACAGACGTTACTGTAATTTGAATTCCTTCTTTTTGTCCGACCGTGCTGTTAAATTCATCAATTAATTCATTAATGGGCGATGCCACCTGTTCTCCGTACACATGCCAAAGTGTCAGTTGTATGGGTTCTTTGTTTTTGCTTACACCGCATCCCGCCATTGAAGTAATCAGGCATATTCCGCATAAAGCGCATAGTATTTTTTTGTGTTTCATATCGTTATCCTCTCTTTATTGTTTTACGAGCTTTCTGCGGCTGCTCATTTCATTCTTATTTTATCGTGTATGCCTCGCAAAGCGGTTTTATAGTTTCCATGTTTTCCCAAAGGAAAATTTTATCTCCGACATACATTTCTATATCCTCTGGCTTATTTACATAATTAACTCCGGCACTATATTTTTGCGTAACCAGTTTTATATTATTTAAGACATTTCCTTCGTAATCGGCAAATACCAATGTATATTCTCCGTCTTCCGCACAGGATATGTTTGCCGATTCTCCGTTTAAATCATATAAATCAATTGAGAATACGCTTTCAGTATCGCTTACAACAACATCTGAAAATTCTGTCACATTGAATGATACCCAGTTACCGGCTGAAGAATATGAAATATTGAAGGCTTCAGCCTCTCCGCTCTCAACTTTCGCATGCCCTGACGGATAAAAATATTCTTTTGTTCCGTCTTGTTTTATGTGAATTATTTCTTTCGGTTCCATTGTGCCGACATAGATAGAAACATTCATTAACTTACTTCCGTTAAAAGAAGAATCATCAATATTGACAGTATTTGTATCATTTATAGTCATTGTTGGGGTAAGCGAGAATGTAATGGAGGAACCTGTTCCTTCTTTTTCATTGCCCTCTATGTAATCTGTTACCGAAATATTCACGTCTACGTCAAGTTTAACGATATTTTGTGTACTCCAGTCCTCTACATAGCCTATAAGAGTTTCGTTTATTGCCTCTTGTGTTAGCGCTTCAGACATACCCGAAATGGTAGATAAATCCACCGCTGCATTTTCCGATGCGCTAGGAGTGTCTCCTGTCAGCCTTGTAAAATCCTTCGTGGAGGACGCGTCATTTAGCGTATAATTAATGCTCTGTTCTGAATTTAGCGGGTTCGCAACCGTGCCGTTTTCCGTCATTCGGTAAAGATAGACTTTTGTTTCGGTAACAGAAGCGCCTTCATATTTTGCACCTATTCCGTTATAATAATCTTTTTCCAATATAGAGAATCTGTGCAGTCCGTCTATGCTGTAAAATCTTAAATATCCGCTTTCGGTATCAGCCCATGCTTCATTATAAACAGATTGTAAATTTACCGTTTTGTCATCGTTTAATCTTATACGGTAACCGTATTTTGCATAAGCGTCGCCCATCCAAAAATGTCCGCCGTCGTCTGCAAGAGAAGAAACCATTCCGTCAACTGTACTCTGCAGTGAATATCGAATTTCTCCGTTATCTAAATCACTGCAATCCGCAGCAAATTCTGTCGTAAAGATAAATACGTTTTGGTCATCTGCGTCTTTATACTTAAACGTGCTGCCGTCCTCCGACATAGTTATCGGAACGGCAGGAAGCAACGTATCGTCCGATAAGCCGCCTTTTTCACCCTTATCATCTGCGCCTACCGGAGCCACAGCATAATAACTGTCTCCGTATTGTGCAACAAGTATATACTTGTTTTGCATAACAATTTCATCTGATTTTGTTACTTTGGTAAATATCGGCATACTTTTTTCGCAATAATCACAAAAATCATCATCGTTTTCGTCCTTTGCGCCAAGAGCAAGGATAATAAGATCATCTTTATTCCAAATTTCCGAAATACCTTCGCTGTCAGAATAGTACATATCGCATACATTACACGTCCAATATTCCTTCATACCGTTTGTATAACAGGTCGGCGCAACTTCAGGCGAATGAATAAGACCGTCTTCATGATGACATTTTTCATAATATACATAAGCTTTTATATGATTTTCATCTATTGTATTTGATACTGAAAAATAAGGTTCGCCGTCATTTGTTATAAGGCAAATATATTTTTGACTGTCTGTATCATCATTCATATAACCATATTCATATCTCCAATAGGTTGCATTTTCTTTTGTGCATACAAACTTCAGGTTTCCCGAATCGTTCTTCAGATAATTCTGACCGATTTTTATATATTTCGGAGTATATGTGTAACCGTCACTGCTTGTTGTTGAGCTGCCGTCTTCTATGGTTGCAAATGCGGCGGTATCATTGCTTGCTTTAAACACGCCGGTTATTTCTTCGCTGATTTCAACGGCAGCCATTCCTTTTTCGTTCGGCATACCCATTGCATAAATTTTACCATTATATTCTGCTGTGAAAATCTTTTTAGAACCGTCTCCGGTATTGTTGTAGCCAAAGTATGAAGTTACAACTTCAGCGCCGCATACACTACATTTTCCGTCTGCATAGCTATGGTTTATTGACGGTATATCTATAGTGTTTATATCAATCTGCGTATTTGTTGAGCTTCCTTCAAAATATTTGCCGCAGTCTTCACATTTTGTATAGGCAATATTTCCGTGTTCTGTGCAGGTTGCTTCCTTCGGCGGCACAATTGTAGTATGCGCGTGCGCGGCAAGCGGCAATACCGTATCGGCAAGCTTGATTTCCGTAGTTTTATCTGCCTTTAAATATCCGCAGCAATTTGAGCAATAATAATATTCAATATTTCCTTGCTCCGAGCAGGTGCTTTCCTTTGCATCATAATGAGTCAGACCCGCTTCATCGTGCGTACATACCTCCTTGTACAAATATGTATTTACCGGTATGTTATCTTCTGTAAGGCCACCTGTTGTCAGACCGGTACCGTCAAGATCAATATTGTTGTCACTAATCAGTCCTCCGGAAAATGCCGGATTGGTCATACTGCCGCTTTGATAGTGGAAAAACCGAATATAGGAAGACTTTTCCTCTGAAATCGCTTGATTGATTTTAAACTCTTTGGTGGTTTTAAACAGCACTGTCCCGTCCACACGAAATTTCAGTTCCCATTCGCTCATTCCGTTGCTATCCATATGAACAGGCAAGCTTTTGGACTTGGTATCGGAAAAGTCAGAGGTTTGAGAAACGGTAGAATAAAAAGCGCTCAAATATTGTAATAAATTGTCCGCATTTTTAAACGTGTACTGTCCTTGAGTTCGATATGCTCCAAGCCTGACAGCGAGAGGACGTATACTATTGCTGTAATCCTCCGCCAGACTAAGTGTATCATCTGCATTTTTCTGCATCGGAACCGCTGACCGCCTGCCGGTGTTAAGTGTATTAGTGTCAGATACTTCATCACCAAGCGCATAATATGCTTTGGCATCCGCATCATAGCCGACAATCAGATATTTCGCACCTACCACAAGGTCATCCGCGGAAGTAACTCGCCTAAAGCGTACTGTGCTGTCAATTGCTGCCGCCGCCGGTATACTCGGCAGCATTGCAATAAGCATTGTAATCATAGTAAAAATACAAAGAAATTTTTTGACTTTCATAAAATATTTCTCCTTTCAGATAATACCACATTTTTGCACAGCTCTCGGCTGTGGCTGTCCGAGAGCCGCATACTTGCCTTGATTTTACCGCAGTAGCCTACGCCGCCTTTTACAACGTATCAACAACGGCTGATAAATACGCCGCTGAAACAGAGCTGTAAATAAAATTATCAATCAGACCGTCTTTTTTTGCCTGAAGCACACGCCGTGCCAGCGTCTTTTCAGCATTTTCATCGACAATCAGGACAATTTTACACTTCGGACTGTAACACTTTACTTCATCCCTTATTTTGAGCCGTTCTTCCAGCATCCACGGAGTATATCCGGTTACTTCGCAAAGAAGCGCATACGGCTTGAAAAGATTACAAAGCTCTGCCGTTTTGTCCGGGCTTTCCGACATTCGTACATCAAAATCGGAATCTGCTCTTTTTAAGGCTTGCACAATTGCATCAGCAAAAAGATAGTTTTGCATATCTACAACAATCCGCTGCATTTCCTCACCCTTCTTTCTTTAAATAGGCATACTTATATCTTCTATAATGATATTATAAATGATTTCAAAAAAAACGCATTCCCCAAATGGGTACTTTTGCAAAAAAAAATTAAAAAATTTTAAAAAAATAAAAAAAGCATCCAACTTTTTTATTTGGATGCCGTAATATTTTGTATTTTCGTTAAAACCCGTTGACAATAACTCGTTTGCTCATCACCATAGCCGCAAGCTTGGTCTTGGAAGTGAAGCCTGTTTTAGACAGCATATTTCCGATATGCTTTTTCACACAATCCGATGTTACGCCGAGCTGTTCGCCCATCTCTTTATAAGTCATTCCGTCCACCAACAAACGAAGGACATTTATTTCCGCTTCACTGAATTCATAAACAGATGCATTTCCGATTTTTACTTCCGGAGTTCTGTCAGGGTAGACAGATTCTCCGTTTACAGTCATTTCCACAACTTTCATCAGTTCCACACGGCTTATATCCTTATACCAAAGGCTGTCTGCACCGACTTCTTTTGCTCTTTTCAAATATCCGACATCCAGCATGGATGTTACAATGATAACCTTAATTCTCGGAAATTGTGCTTTTATCGCTTTTGTAGCTTCAAAGCCGCTTTCATCGTTTTCCGTGCAGACATCCATCAGCACAAGATCTACCTGCGTAGTTTTGCAGAAGGCTTTAGCAAGGCTTGCCCATGCTATAGAGCCGGCAAGCTTATACCCCTCCGTCTGATTGATGTAGTTTTCCATTGTTTCGCGCATCATACGCTGATCCTCGACTATCAATACATTTATCATAGCTTTTCCTCCGTTTTAAGCGGGACTGATACCGTTAATTCAAATTGCGGCGAGTGTTTTACCCGCATCGTTCCGCCGCACTTTTCAATGCGAAGCTTCAGTGAGGTCAAACCGCCGCCGAGCGAGATTTCGCCGTTTGGCACAGCTCCGTTATTGGTTATAACGGCAACAGCCGTATTCTCATCACCGGTAATATGCACATATAACTCTTTAGCTCCTGCATGGCGCACCGCATTGGTCATACACTCCCGTATAGCCGCAATCAAGACTTCCCCGGCAATATCTTTCGGAAGATTTCCTTCTAAAATTATTTTAATACCTATACTGTACGCAGCGCTCATAAGCCCGGCAACGGCATCCTGTTCTTCGGAAAGCTCAATTTCATGCCTTAAAAGACTGACGACATTTTTCCATGGTATCAGATCCAATTCCTCCATTGGTCTGTTCTGTTGCAAAAAACGTCTTGCCGAAATAACGCTCCTGCCAATATCATCATGCACGCGCATTTTCATATTCAAAATTTCTTCTTCGCGTATCAGCGCTATGGTATTTGCAAAGAGGCGGCGCATACGCTTTGCGTACTCCGCAAGGGCAATATTATCCTGTTCGAGTTCTTTTGTTTTGCTATACAATTCGGTTACATCAGAGGCTATAACCTGCGTATATATCTTATTATCCGGTGTGGTAACGGTTTCCAAAGCAAAGCGCCATGCGGTTTTGTCATCTTGTAAAAAAACTTGATTTTCTCTGCTTTTTGCAGTATTGTCATTCAAAAACTCCTGCAATTCCGACAGGCTTTGTAAATCCTTGCCCGTCAGTGCAAAGAACAAGCGATACATTTGATGATTGCACAGCGTGAGTATGCCGTTTTTATCAAAAAAACAAATTCCGCTTGGCAGATTATCAAAGGCTTCTTTTACGGAATTTCTTATAAATCGTTTCATTTGCCGTCACCTCCCGTATTCATACGAAGGGTGAGCTTCCATTCGTTATCCTCATCACGTTCCACAGTAACATTATCCGAAACAAAATCAGAAAAATCAGCGGCGGAATCCGTATTTATATTCAAAAACAAAAAACCGTCTTTTTTCCCGGCATATACGGTAATACTGCATATGTGGTCAAGAGCGCGCTCTGCGATATTTTCAAAAAAATCATACATTGCGATTATTTGATAAGCCAAAACCGGCTCTGTAAGCTCTGTGCGAAAGCCGCAGGAAAATCCGCAGACCTCCAAATTGTCCATGGATTCTCCTATGGTCAGTACAAGCTCGTTTGCGTCAAGCGTAGAGGACTTATCTGCCAAGAAAACAAGATTGCTGCGCCGTTTTAAATAGGCGCCGATTACCAGCATTTTTTGCAAAAGCCTTCGTTTTTCGTCACCGTCCGCTGTTTCGGCTTGCTTTATCATAGTATCCATAAGGCAAATCTGATGTGCGGTATCATGCTGTATGATATTATAAAGCCTATCCTGCTCCATAATGTGTGCTTCTCGTTTTTTGAGCGCTTGTTCTTCTTCAAGAATTTTGTTGCTGTCCTCTAAGTTTTCTTTTGCTTCCTGCAACTCCTCCAACACTTTTAATAGCGGAGACATATCCTCTGTCCAAACCACATGACCTTTTCTTATAGGTGCGCCGGATAATCGGACGCCGCCTTGGAGCATAACCGATTCATTTTTTGTCTTTGCAAGGGTTTCCGTATCAACGTTCTTTGCCGCCACGGAGGATAGAAGTACCTGATAATCCTTATCGGTGATCTGTGCGCCTGCGGTAGAGACACAAAACAATTCCATATAGTTTGTATTCGCCTGAATAAAACCGCACTGAATGCACAGTTCAAGCGTTGCGGCATACATAAGGCAGATGACCGCCGTTACATCTCCCCAAATAACCCGCAGCCACGAAACACCGGAGTAATAGAATATCAGATACAGGAGCAAAGCGATGATTGGAATACAAGGAACAAAAATCAGTTTTTTGCTTTCTGCAATTCTTCGCTTCTTACTCATTACATAAAGCATACTCAAAGCGCAGAAAAGCATCCATGCAGTGACAATGTAATATCCCACACCGTAACTGTAATCATTATCCGTCCGAACTGCCGCATCTGCCGGAAATGTGAACACAAACTCATGCAGATCATTTGTGATGACCAACAGAAAAAGAAACAGTGGCGGTATGTATAAAAGCACCGCCTTCTTAGGCAAACGTGAGTCCTCTGTTTTTCCGATGGACATTGCCACATACACTGCCAGCAGCGGAATAAAAAGCATAGAAAGGTAATACGAATACCAGAGATGCCGTACAATGCCGGGATATAGTTCTGCAGAAATGAAAAAGTATTTCAACGTTCTTATAATAAACCAGAATATCATAAGAAGTGCAATAGCAGACATATAACACCGTATCCGCGTTTGAATAATTCGATTATAGAGAGATGCACCCCATGCGGCAAACAGTGAAATAAATATAAAGGAACGCAGAAGCCCGACTTCTGTTACATAATATCCGTTGTTGCCGATAATGCGACAGCTATAAGCTATAAGGAGCATAACTGTAACGACAAACATCATAATGGCAGTCTTATTTTTTGACTTTATCACGGCGGTCACCTCACTTTTCCGAAAATCTTTATCGCTGCCGCACAATTATTCATTTTAGGCTGTGCCGAAAAATAGTTAACTATAATTATTATATCATTAATTTCTCAATTTGTCCATTGACGGAATATGAGAAATTTATTATGCTTTTTTATGCACTATCGGCGATACGAATAAATTTCATTTTCGGAGTAAGATAACTTGACGTTGTCTGTTAAAGCAACAGCGGCTCGGTTTTTTTATTGTATTTTTTAATCATGGATTGCAGCGTTTGCAAGATTCATACTGCCGGCGAAACGTCTGCTTCTTCGATAGGCTCTACCGACTTACTCGTGCAGGATATTTATATAGAGTCAAAGGAATTAAATTGACTTACAAAATGAAAAGGCAGCGAAAAGCATTGTAAAAATGCCAATCGCTGCCTTGTCTTTTAATACGCACTCGGTCGTGCCGCAAAGCCGAAACCGCTGTTTGTGGTTATGACAACATTGTTGTTGCTGCTTGAACAATGGATAACAAGAATATTGCCGTTTGTATCTTTTCCGGCTATAATTCCGACGTGGGATAAATCGCCGTAAAAGGCTAAATCTCCGGCTTGAGCGTTGCTCCAAGAGATACGGCTGCACTTTGCAATTTGCCCTTGCGTTCCGTGTCCGATAGAATTTGCGGAGAAACCGGAATTGATAAAGCTCCAAGTAACAAAACCCGAACAGTCAAGTCCGAAAGGTCTTTTTGTCCCGGTTGTTTTACTGCCCTCCGCCGATACTGTTTTCAGCTTGCCCCATTCTGAGTCCCAGCCGATAGCAGACGATTTACCGCCCCAAAAGTAATTCACCTTGCCTACAAGCGAGCAGGCGGCTTTTATAATTTTCTTTCGCTCCGTTGATAAACTGTCGGGTAAGTTTTTCAAAATATCCTGTGCGGTAGCGTCTGACACTGCGAGCGACTGCGCTGCGGAAATCAGCACCTCATCTTGTTCCAAAAGCGTATCGAGCGCTTCCTGCTGCTTGCGTGTAAAATTATACTGTGAAATCATATCCTCTTTTGTTTTCACCGTAATTGTGATATACACGACTTTTTCAGACTTATCACCGCTTGCAACCGTTTCTGTGCGTGAGGTTATTTCGTGCATATCCCAAAACACATTTTTGAGCTTTTGTTTTTTATTCTCCGTGATAACGACAACATCTTCGACCGTATCATCTTCCGCACCCGCAACCTTTGTTGCAAATACGGCGAGTACCAAGTCCCAATTTGCCTGTTCGCCGATAATTTCGCTGCGGTCGGCGGCTGCGGCATTTTCTATGTCATCGAGCTTATTTGAAAGCTCCATATTGCACTCTGCGACAATAGCGGAAATGGGGATACTGTCATTATCCGCCGCTTCATCGGAAATGAAGATACCGAAAGGACTTGCAGCTATCGCCGCAACCACGATTACAACAATTAAAGCGACTAACAGTACCGCCCATCCACCGAGTGCGGCAAGTGCGGAAACAATGGCTTTTGCCGCTGCCGCTACCATTTGAGCGACTTTAACTGTGATTTTAACAGCCGCTTTTGCGGTTGCCTTTGCGGCTTGTGCAGATTTCTGAGCAACCTCTTTCGCTTGCTTGGCAGCTTGCTTTGCCGCTTTTTTCGTGATTTCCTTCTGCGTCTTTGCCGCCCGTTTAGCAGATTTAACAGCTTTTTTCTTTGCAGCTTTGCCGACATAGGAATTGCCTGTTTTTACGGCCTTATTTGTGCTTTTCAAAAGACAGTCTTTTGTTTTAACCGCCTTTTTTGTCCCGGTCGATACATTTCGGGTAACGGTATGAGTATTTTGCTTCGGCATTGTTTTTGCTCTGTGCGGTGTTTTTATGAGGTCGGACGGAGCTTTGCCGTGTGAGCGTATGTAGCTTTCCTTTGTTTTCGGCATAGATTTTGAGGGTAAAGAAGTATCAAGCATATTTTCGAAATTGACATTTGGTGCTGACATATCACTTTTGATAAGCTCCGCATTTGTTTTTGGCAAATTCCCGTTATGTATCGGCATATCCGAAGTATGATTTTGCCGTGCTGCTTTTTCAGCTTCAGCTTTTGTTTTCAGTTTCTCCGAAACATATTTTTTCCGTGCGTCCTTTATGGCTTGCTCTTTGGTTTTTGGAGTGGGAGCAGAGGAAAATGCGGTGTTTTCTCTTGTTTTCGGTGCAATTTCGCTCAGTTTTTGCTTGATACCGTCCTTAACTTCGGCGGTTTTGTGCTGTTTTATGTAATTAGCCTTTGTTTTAACCGTATCCGCTGATTTTTCCGGCATATCCGCTTTCTGCGACTTTATATATGCTTCTTTGGTCTTAACCTGTGCGGTAGGCTTGTTTTGCACCTTTGGAGCATTTTCGTGTGCAGATGTTTTATGCTCCGCTTGTATGCTCTCTTTTGCTTTCGGAGCATTATTAGGCTGCTTGGGTGTGTTCTGCACCTCTGAAACATTGTCATTTTGAGGTGTATGCGGTGTATCTGCGTTTTGATTTTGCCGTGTTTTCACTTGCTGACGGTGCTGCTTCAACTTATTTTCCGCAAAATGCTTACCTTTTTGGTAAACAGTATCGACGGCGGAATAGTAGGTGTTTTCAACCTGTTCGGTTGCTTCAACTTCGGCTCGCTGCGGCTGTTCCGACTGCCGTGTATCAAGCCGCTTATCTACGATATTTTTGATAAACACATCTTTTGACACGGTTTTTATATCCTTGATAGCTTCTTTTGCAAAGCGGTCTGCGGCTTTCGGAGCGTTCTGAACAGCCTTAGTGGTTGTTTTCGGCTTTGTCTTTATATCTTTTTCGCTCAAAGTATATCACCTCCGGCGTTATTTTTTACTCTTTTTATCCTTATACATTTTCTCATCGGCACGACAGATTATATCGTCAATGCTTTTACTGTATTTTTCGTGGAATCTTGAATACCCTATCGAAACAGACAGGTTATACAGCTTTTCATTGTTGATAAAGTATATCGTGTCCTTAAATTGCGATATATACGGCAGCACATTGCTTTCGGATATGCAGACAAATTCATCACCGCCGATACGGAAAATGTCAGCCTTTAATCCGATAGTATCCCGGAGAGCCTTTGCAACGGTCTTTATTGCGTCATCACCGCAAAAATGCCCGTAGTTGTCGTTTATCTCTTTCAAGCCGTTTACATCGACAACAATAACCGTAATGCGTGAAATGTTTGCGTTAGGCTTTCGGAGCTTTTTTAAGCGTTCCTCATAAGCGTTGCGATTTTGCACTTCGGTCATACTGTCGGTATAGGCAAGCTCAAATAATTTTTCTGTCATTTTATTTTTCATAGCGTCCTCCTTGCAAAAATTCAGCGGCGGAGTTTTTTCTGCTCCGCCGCATATAATATTACTGCTCATTAATTTTTGTCGACATCAGTTTATAGAGTTCCGTATCGGTCGGAAACTCATTGATAAACGGCACAATGGAACCGCCGACCTTGATAAGTCCCCGTCCTGCTCCGGCATTGGTGATGTAGCTCATCTGCGTATCGGATATGGATAAAAGCTCCGACAGGTCTTTTCTGTCGGACGGCGCTTGATTTAAGAGCAGCAGAAATTCGCTGTTTGAAAGCATACCTCTTGCCGTTTCGTTTAACAGGCAGTCGGAAATGTTCTGTGTGATACCTGTCAAGAGTCCGCCATATTTTCTAAACCGCTTCCAACACTTCAAAAGAAAATCTGCACTGTACGGATTTTTGAAATACAAATGTGCTTCATCGACATAAACACGGGTGTATTTGCCACGCCGTCTGTTTGCCATAACACGGTTGAAAATATTATCGAGCATAATCAAAAGTCCGATAGACTTCATCTGTTCGCCAAGCTCCAAAATGTCATAAGCAACAATGCGGTTATTGGTGTTAACATCGCTCTGATGTGCAAATGCGTCAAGCGAGCCTGTTGTAAATATTTCAAGCGACAGAGCAAGGTCTTGTGCTTCGTCCTCCGGCTGACGGAGTAATTCGTTGCGGAAGTCAACCAAAGTAGGCATATATTCCAATTTGCCGCTTAAATATTCGCCGTAAACCTTAATGGCACAACGGTCAATGATAGATTTGTCCTTTGCACCTACACCGCCGCCGAGTCTTGAATCATTGCTTTTGAGTAATTGGTCAAACAAAGAAATCAAAAACTCCGATTTTATCGACACGGGGTTTTCGTCCATATCAATATCATTATTTATTTCAAGTGCATTGATATGGTTTTTTGACGATGCGGAAAGTGTGATAACCTCACCGCCGAGATTTCGTATGAGTGAGCCGTATTCACGCTCAACATCTATGACGATAATATCATCATTTGAAAACAGAGCCGACATCAGAATTTCCATTTTTGCCGCAAATGATTTACCCGATCCGGACACACCGAGAATAAAGCCGTTTCCGTTCAGCAGTAATTTTCTGTTGCACATCAAAAGGTTATGGGAAATAGCGTTAATGCCGTAATACAAACCGCCCTTGTCGATTATTTCTTGTGTTTTGTACGGTGATAAAACCGCCGTACTTTCGGTCGTGAGTGTTCGCATTGCCTTTATATTCAGAGTTCCGAAAGGTAATACCGTCTGCATACCGTCCTCCTGCTGATATTTCAGCGTTGCAAAATTGCAGAGGTGTTTTCTGCCTATTGACATCAGCGTTTCGGTATCGTTATCGAGCTGCTCCAAGCTGTCGGCAATGTGCAATAGCGTAACCGTTACAAACATCATTCGCTGGTCACGGGTAGTTAAATCGTCAAGAAATTCTTTGATTTCTTTTCGCATTTGCTCCATTTCATACGGAATGTTTGCGGAAAAGTTATTGTTTTCGTTCTGCTTCTGCTGCCATTTGGTTATATCCGTTTCAATGGCGAGCAGTTTTTTCTGAACTATCTTAACCGCCTCATCAGTCGGTATCGGCTGAATTGTGATAGAGAGCATCATACTCCGTGAAAAGTCGGTTAATTCTGAAATCATACTGTCTTTTAGGAAAGAGGGATATTCCTTTAAGAAAACCGTTCTTGCGTATTTATCGCCGATTTTTATATAGTCTTTCTTAAATTCCAAGCTGTCGGGTGCAATGTAGTCTTTGAAATCCGCACCTTTCGCCATAGCTTTTTTGAGGTCAAAATCAAATTCTTCATTTTCGCCTGTTTTGAAGAAGTCATTAAAAATGCGAAGCCTGTCCTTGTAACCAAGCTCCGCTATTTTTGACGATATTTTCGCATAATCGGCTGTGAGGTCATTTCCCACACGGGTGAAAAATGTCCGAGCCTCCTCGATGTTTTTCTTTTCGGTTGCAACCGTAATATATTTCTCGTGTACGATATTGTTGCTTTCCGACATCTTATCACAGAGTATGCCGTTGAGTTCTTTTGTGTATTTTCTGTAATTCGGGTTATCGGACGGTGTTGTGATTTGCTCAAATACCTTGTTGTGAAGCTGTCGGTTATATATCGTGATTTCAGCCATAGCGTCTGTCGGAAGTCCGTTAAGAATTGCAGAGTGGGCAAGGAACATTTGCAGCTGGTCATCATCTGAAGCTACGGCATAGTTTATGTCCGAGAATTTCCACGACTTTGAAAACAGCCGTCCCGTCCGAAAAATGCCGTCTTTGTATATCGCATCAATGGGTATCGACTGCTGAACCGTCCTTGCAATTTTTCTTTTTTGCTTTTTTATTCGGTTTTTTCTTCCGAACAGATTTAGCATTGCCATTGTTAAGTTCCTCCTTTATCATTTCATAAAGATAATTCGTGCTTTCAAATTTTCGCACTCCGGCAGCGAGAAATTCGGACCTAAACCACGCTCCGACAAATTCTTCAAAGTTCATACCGTTGTATTTGAAAAAGCCGGTAACAGCAATAGGTGCTGCCGCCACAATACAAAGCCAAGATACCGTTTCCTTGTCGATATAGTTTTTAAGTCCGAAATATATCCCGACAGCGGCTCCGACCGCTGCTACCGAACAGATAAACTGCCTTGTGGACAGTCCGAAAAACAGGCTTTCGTGATAGTCTTTAATTTCCTTATTGATTCTTATCTCCAAAATTGATTACCTCCGTTTCATTGGTCAGTTGTAAAATGCGTTCCCGTGCCGTTTTGCAGTATTCGGGGTTAATGTCTATGCCGATAAATTTTCGGCTGTTTTTCACTGCAACAATGCCTGTTGTACCGCTGCCGAAAAATGGATCGAGGACAACACCGCCGACAGCTGACCCTGCCATAATGCACGGCTCAATTAGTTTTTCGGGATATATCGCAAAATGCCCCGGAATATGCGACGCATTTATCGCCACGCTCCACACATCGCGCCTGTTTCGCATATCCGAAAAATCCGTTTTATCCCTCGGCATAAATATACCTTGCTTTCTGTCCCTATACTTTGTTTTATCCGACACCCCACGGCTGTATCTTAATATACTGCTCTGTGCCGCAGGCTCTTTTACTGCGTCATAATCATAATAATACTTTGATGATTTTGAAAGCAGAAATATATGCTCATAGCACTTTGAGGGGCGGTCTTTGACAGACTCCGGCATACAGTTTTTCTTGTGCCATATAATGTCCGAGCGTAAATACCAGCCGTTTTCACGCAAGGAAAAGGCAAGCAGCCACGGAACACCTATCATATCCTTTGCTTTTATTCCGTGCCAAATCTTGGGCATATTATAACAAGACGGGTTGTGTTGAGGATTAAGATTTTTATTGCTCCATTCGGATATTTGTTTGTTCCAGCCGCCTTTACCGTTTCCGGCATAACTGTCAGCAATGTTTAGCCAAAGTGTACCGTCAGCCCTTAACACACGCTTTACCTCATTAAAAACAAGTAGTAAATTCTGTATGTATTCATACGGCGTTTGCTCGTTTCCGATTTGTGCCTCTATGCCGTAATCACGCAAGCAGTAATACGGCGGACTGGTTACGCACATATTTACGCTTTCCGCAGGGAACGAACGCAATACATCAACTGCGTTTCCGCAAAAAATTTTATTCACATAGAACACCTCATCTTTCCGGCACTGTCTTTCTCGGTGCTTTCGGCTGCAAGTCGGTCGGTTTTTCGCCGCTTTCGGGTTTTATGAAATCTATTCGATTTGCCGCATAAAAGGCGTTATGATTAAGCTGCCTTTGCCAAGCCTTATCGCTCGGTGCCCAGCGAAAACCATTAGACTTTAATATCGTTCTTTGTTCTTCGCTCGGTTTGTCATCAAATATTAGCTGCAAACGGTTTTTATCTTCGTTTATGACCGCTTCGCCGCCGTTAAATTTCCAACCGACAAACTCCGTATTCTGCGTTGCCGTAAGGCTTTCGATACGCTTTTTCAGTCTGCGTATTTCGGCATTGTTATTTGTAAGGCGGTACGACGGAAACGGCTGCTTATCCCACGAATACGCCTGTTTTATATTTTCATCAAGTTTTGCCGCAAGCTCGTCCGAAATGCCATCGCAGCCTTTCGTTGTGCCGTTTTTCTTATAATAGGCGTTTACATTTTTCATAAATTCCTGTTCTTTTTCACATTTTTGCAATTTTTCCGTCAGTTTTTCAATAGCCTTCGGATCGTCGCTGCTGATAGCGTTGTTTTTGTAACTCATATAAAAATCCTCCTTTATGTACCGAATAATTCTTTAACAATTCTGTCTGCTCCTTTGATTAAACCTACCAAAACGAGCATATTAAAAATCACCTCGCCGATATACTTCCATATCATAGTGACCGTCGTAATGCTTGTATCTATCGTCGGTGTACTGTGCGACGCAAATGCCGAAAATATGATACACGAAAGCACAATAACCGCACCCTCCATACAAACTCCGACATACGATTTCAAAAACGATTTCCCCATAAACGATGTTGTTTCCCCTGCAAATGAGGAAAGGGGAACGGGAGCTATCGCCGTATAGATATACAGCTTAAAAAATCTGCCGTACACGGTCATAATCATTATGAATGACAGTACCGTTATGAATAACGAGCCGAGTATCGTTACAAGCCAAAGCGGAATACTCGCCCAAAAGCCTGTGTCCTCGACTGCCTGTTCAATCGCTGCCGGGAGCGTAACAGAAGCTCCGCCGATACCGCCGAGAGAGCCTGCGATTTGTTCCACGATTCCGCCGCAAATGGTGTATATTGCCGTCATCAAGTCCATTGCATAAGTAATTGCCACCTTTGCAGCACAAAAGCGTATGAAATGCTTTAAGGCATATTCCGGTCGTTGAAAATCACGGAACGATGCCGTTGACTTAAATATGCTCATAGCAAAAAAGAGGACCAATAAGCCAAGTCCTATGGCTTGAAGTCCGCCGTTTATGCCGGAAATTACATTCCATATAGCACCGCCTTTGAAGTTTTGCGGCGAGGTTGTAATCAGCGACCATATTTCAGTCATTTTATCGTTCCAAGTGGAAAACGCATTTTCGAGGTTGGCTACAATCCAATTATCGCTCAAAGGTAATTCACCTCCTCCTGTCCTAAAACGCAAAAAAGCCATCACTTTTTATGGTGATGGCTTAAAACTTATAAATTTATTTTATTTTTTATATTCCCTGCAAAGACCTTCCAAGAGAATAAAATCATTACATCTTTTTGCAAGTCCCGTTGAATTTCCGTGTTCTATCTTATGCTTATAGACATTTGAAGCATTTTTCCGTATCTTTTCTTGAATAGACTTTATATAACGATATTCAGACAGCAACAAAGCTCTGTAATGCTCATCCTTTTCCTTGCTGATGTCAACATAGAAACATTCCGAAAGAGGAACGGGAAACATATTATTTAAGTTGATAACAGCATATTTTTTAATCTTTATAAAATCAATCATTTCAGACATTTTATTATGCTTCGGCTTAAAAGACGATAAAGGTGCAAAATAATCGAAACCGTTTACTTGCAAAACAATCCCTATATATTTACGCTCATTTTGTTGTCCTGCCTGCTTGTTGTGAAACAAATGCGGAGCGTGAGGGGATAAATAATCTATGTACTTATTTTCTATTTGATAAAACCTTATATCCATTTATTACTCCTTGAACATATAACAAAAGGGCAAGCAAGCTTGCCCCCTGTTACACTCGCATTCAGAGCAGCGAAACGCTCGCTTGTAAATTTCTTGATTAGAGCCAAGAGAAGCTCGCTTTATAAGTTTCTCATTTATAGGGCTGAGATACACCCCTGTTAGCATTGTATGCAAGAAAGATAAAATTGATACATCTACCTTTCCGCATATTTATTCTACTATACATTTTGAAAAAAGTCAATAGATTTTAAGCGTTTTCGTCTTTTTGCACTAAAATTTTTTTATTCTCTAGGAATTATGATTTTGCAAAAGTTCGGATAAATATGATTATCTGAACGTTCAGATAATCATATCGAGTATATCTTTCGCAAATGCAATGATGACGCCGCCGAAGAAGGTCAGAAATCCGTTTGCTCTCTGCGATGCGTCGTGCGATTTAAGCGACAGACCTATCTGCACGACACCAAAGCCGAGCAGGATTAGTCCGATAGCCTTAATTGCCGAGAAGATAAAGTCTGAAAGGCTGTTTATCGTTCCAAGCGGGTCAGCGGCAAAAACCGTTCCCGTGAGTGCGGTCATCATAACCGCAAGCACCGTAAGTACAAGTTTAGCCTTGCGGAGAATTTTCTGTGCTTTCGCTATTTTCTGAATTGTTTTCTGATTTTTCATTGTCTGTTACCTCCAAAATTTCAGTTTGTTTTGTTTGTGGGTTTGCAAAATCGAATGTTTTTACATTGTCCCCGTCAACCTCCAATAGCTTGATATTTGATAAATCCTCGTTTATGGTAAAGGATAAATCATTTCGTAAATATTTTTCCGACTTGCTGTGCTTGTACGGCACAGCTTTTCCGTCTGCGGTTTTTGCAATATTCGGGTGCGACAGTATATCGAATTTTTTATCAATTAACGGTCGCTCGCCACGAATAAAGATAAGAGCGTTGCTGTTGTCAAGCAATCGTACCTCATCAAGCGTTAAAAGCTCACGCCCGGCGTTTTGGTAATTGGTGTTACTGCTGCCGTGCTGACCTTTTGTAATACCTCTTGTGCGTGTGTCAATGGTTTCTTTTCCGAGCATTTTTGAAATATACTCGTGTGTGCTTTGCTCGTTGCCGCCGAGGTAAAGCAGCGTATCACAGTTACCCGTGATGTTTTCCCAGCTATCCTTGAATAATGCTTTTAACTGTGCCATATTCTGAATAATAATTGATACCGAAATACGCCGTGACCGCATTGTTGCAAGTATGCGTTCAAAGTTATCGGGCAGAGCGACATTGGCAAACTCGTCCATCACGATATGCACTGGGATAGGCAGCTCGCCGCCGTGATTATTGTCCGCATTGAAATACAACGCTTGAAAGGCTTGTGTATATAACATTCCGACAAGGTAATTAAAGGAATTGTCATTGTCGGGAATAACGCAAAATATGGCGCGCTTGCGTTCGCCGAGAGTGCCTATATCAAGATTATCGTATGAAGTCATTTTCGCTATCTCCGGCAAGTTAAATGCCGCAAGCCGCACCGCCGCTGAAATCAATATACTTTTCGCCGTTTTGCCGCTTGCCTGTTTGAAAATTTTATATTGCCGTACCGCAATATGCTCCGGCTTTTCGTCCTCCAAGCCTTGAAAAAGAATATCCACAGGGCTTTGATAGCCGCTTTCGTCCTCATCTTCAACGGTTGCTGCGTTTTCGATTAAAAACATCAGCATTTCAAAGGTCTGTTCTTCGGGCGGAGCTTCGTGCAGAAGATAGAGCATCAAGGCACTATCAAGAGCAATTTCGGATTTTTCCCAAAACGGGTCGTTCTGCGATGCGTTTTTCGGTGTTGTATTCTGAATAAGGTTTGAAATCAGCTTTATAACATCTTCATCTTTGCGGATATACACAAACGGATTATATCCGTCCGAGTTTTCCGGCTCGATTAGGTTGAACACCTTAATATCATAGCCGTTTTCGATGAGTAACGGTGCAATGCTTCGGAGCATTTCGCCCTTTGGGTCTGCGACTATGAAAGAAGTGTTGCACTGCATTAAATTCGGTTTTGCGTAAAACCGGGTTTTTCCGGCGCCGCTGCCGCCGACCACAAGCACATTGAGGTTTCGTCTGTGCTTTTTTGCGTTTAAGCCAAGCCGCATATTTTGAGATAGAATGATGTTTTTATAGCTGTCCTTATCCATATACCGCTTGACAACGCTTTTGACATTGCCCCAGCGAGCCGAGCCGTGTTCCTCGCCCGGTCGGCGGTTTTCTCTTGACGAAAAATACACGCCGATACCCATTGCATACAAAAACAAGAAAATGAGTACGGCTTTTAAGCTATACTCATTCAATGTGATGTGCGTAGGGTTATTCATAGCGGCTGTCAAACGGTCAAGCAATTCAAACAGCTTTATATTCTCCTCATAGCACCCGGCAACCATTAAGGCAAGCCATATAACGAATACCGAGAGTATTCCGAGTAGGATATATATTGTCTTTTGATTTTCCTGCCTGTTCACGAGGTATCCCTTACTATCATTAAAATTTGAAGCATTGTTATCAGTCCTTTCCGAAAATAAATAAAAGGGGCAGCCCCTGCATAAGTTTCCTTATACAAAAGCTGCCCCCAAATGTGTGATAGGCTTACTTACAGAATTTTTCGTTGTAAATTTCCATAAGTTCATTTAATCTTTTATTCTGTTCTACCCATTGTGCCGTGACGGGTACCCCCGTCTTTTCGTCAATGTAATTGCCAAAGGCGAGGATTTCATCATTACTTGCATAAACTCTCTGCACCGCCGGAGCGTTATACATCACCGTTCCGTTTGGAATCCATTTTGCGTAAACGGTATCGCTTTCATTGAAAGTAAACTCCGCTACCCGATTTTCCTTTGTTTGCGGGTCTGAATACCAACCGTCAAAGTCATAGCCGTATCTTGTCGGAATAAACTCCGTAAGCGATATTGTTGTTCCAAGCGGTTTTACAACAGACTCAATGTATGAGCCGTCCTCTGCGGCAAAGGTGAGAGTGCGTGTTCCTGTCAAGCTCCAATGTGCATAGAGCGTTGTATCGGAATAATACTCGGTGTCGGACGATACCTTTTCGCCGTTTTCGGTAAACCAACCCTCAAACTGATAGTCGCTGTTACGATACGGCAGTGGAAGTTTGATTTTATTCTGCTCCGTAACGGCTTCTGTGATGTCGGTTTTGTAAATTCCGCCGTATAATGAGCCGCCGTTACAATTAAGCGTTATAACTCTTTCGCCTTTTAAGGAATATAGTGTTTTTTCCTTTCCGCACTCACATACATAAACCTTTGAATCCTGTTTTGTATATTCGTGCGTGTGTGCCGCCTGTGCGGCAAATGAGGTTGATAAAATGAGCATTGCCGCAAAGCTCGCAAATACTGTTCGTTTCATTTGAAATTCCTCCGTTTCAATAGTTTATTTTCGGTATCTTTATTGTATCACCATATAAAAAGACCGTCAAAAAATTTTCTGAAACGAAAAAAGACGAACATTGTGGTTCGCCTTATTTATATCGTATGACAGGCACATTTTTCATCTTGCCGCCTATTTTCTGCCGTTGCAGAGCAAACACCATATCGGGAGTTCTTTCAAAAAATCCAATATCTTTTTCCCAACTCATACCGCATTTACAATGTTGTAATCCGATAAATTGCTGTTTCATTTTATGTCCGCAATTCGGGCATATTTTATTACTTGCACCCATTTTTATGCTCCGTTCCTAATATATGTTTTATCATATCACAAGAATGCAGAGAAAGCAACCATTTGCGGCTGCTTTCTCCCATTTGCACAAAGGTTATTTCACCCAAGTTTCGGAATTATCGTGTGTGTTTGCAAGGTGTGTGTTGCTTGCCTCTGCTATCGCATAAAACGCCCAATGCAAATTGTTTTTAAGGTCGGTAAACTTATTGAGCAACGAAAGATTTTTATTGATATATCCCTCGTCAGCAATTCTGCCGGTTGCTTTGTTTACAACAGTTACAACTTCTGCTCTTGTAATAGCGTTATCGCCTTTGAATGAGCCGTCAGCGTAGCCGTTAAGCCAGCCTGCGTGTTTTGCATAGGCAATATCGGAATATGCCCAATAATTTGTTGCAACATCGGTATATTTTACTGTGTATCCGTCCTTTTTAACATCGCTGAACAATGCATCAAAGCGCACCGTCATTGCTACAAATTCCGCACGGGATATGTTTTCGTCCGGCTTAAAGGTGTTGTTGTCATAGCCCTTGATAATGCCGTATTTTTCGATATATCCGATAAACTTTGAATACCATTCACTTGACTTGACATCTGCAAAGTCGGATTTGCCGCTTATCTTTTCGCCTTTCTTTTCGGAAATAAGCCTTGCAAAGATAGCAGCAGCTTCAGCACGGCTCATATTATTGTCCGGTCTGAAAGTGCCGTCACCATACCCGAAAATATATGCCTTATGCTCTGATGCCGGAAGTATCAGCGTACCGTTTTTATCCGTTGTGCCGTTTGCTGAATTGTTCTTTTTATCCTTTAAGGTAATGGTAACATCAGCTTTGGAGTTACCTTTGCTGTCGGTTGCCTTAATGGTGTAGTAGTTATCATTTGTCAAATCTGCACCATTCGGAAGTGTCAATGTAATATTTCCATCTTTATCGGTTGATTTTGAAACAGATACAGTTTTGCCGTTTTTGTCAGTTACTGTAATATTTGTGATATTGGAACTGATGTAGCTGCCACCGCTGCTGCCGCCACGACCACCACCACCCGAAGATGAACCACCGCCGGACGATTTCACCGGAAGTGTAACCTTACCGTTTGCATCGGTTGTGCCTGTCTTTTCGGTTGCCTTGTCCTTAATGGTAACCGACACACCTTTAACAGCTTTATTTTCTTTGTCGGTAACTGTTACGGTTGTCTGATTTGAGGTAGTCAAAGTCTTATCATCGGGAAGTGTAACGGTAATTTTGCCGTCTTTAATCTCGATAAAGGCATTTTCGATTTTGCCCTTTGTGTCTTCAACCGTGATGTTGTATTCGGTTTTGGTTTCCTCGGTATCGGTCTTGCCATCACCGTCCGTATCTTTGCCGGGGATAGTTTCGGAAATATCCGTTTTTCCGTCCTTATCCGTTACACCCTCATTTGACGGTGGAAGAATAATAACTCCGTCTTTATCGGTAACACCTGTCAAAGACTTTGTTTCCGTACCCTCAAAAGCTTTTTCGGAAACAATAACACTCATATCCTTTACAGCCGTATTATCTGCCTTATTTGATACGGTTACGATAATTCTGTTCGCATAATCAAACTTTACACCTTCGGGTAATTCAACAGAAATGTTTTCTGCCGATTTAACGCTGTCGTCCTCATTTTTGATTTCCGCATTATGTTTGATATGTGCCTTTTCAATAGCTCCGACAGCATTTTTCACTGTTACAATATATCCGTCAACTTCGCCGTAGCCGTTGAAATCGGTAACATCAATGTTTGTCGGCGGCACGGTTGCTTTTCCGTTTTCGTCCGTAACATTGCTTTCCGTTCTGTCGGATTTGTCTGTGAAAATAACGGTCATATCCTTAACAGGCTTATCCTCACTATCGGTAATTGTTGCGGTAATGCGGTTGCTTATGTCGATTAGGCTGCCTTCGGGAAGCATAACATTTATCTGTCCCTCACCGATAGTAACAAAAGCATTTTCGATAGGCTTTGTTTCGTCTGTAATTAAAACATTGTAGCCGTTGACTTTTGCTTTTCCCTCGCTGTCGGTAATATCCTCCGAAAGCGGCGGAACAACCATTTTTCCGTTTTCATCAGTTTTGTCTGTCAAGCTCTTTTCAGCCTTATCCGAAACGGTAACGGAAATGTCTTTCAAAGGATTTCCGTCTTTGTCGGTTACGGTTACTGTAATACGGTTTGAGTAGTCAATACTTGTTCCGTCCGGCAATGCTACAGAAATTGTGCTGTCATCATTCAGCTTTACAAAAGCGTTTTCGATAGCTCCGCTCTCGTCATTGACAAACACATACATTCCGTCAATGCGTACTTTACCCGTATCGTCCGTAAAACCATCTTTGGCGGTCGGCAATGTGATTTTTCCGAACATATCGGTTACGCCTTTTTGTTGCGATAGGTAAGCTATTGATATTATCTCTTGCTTTTCCCCCGCCTAACACTGTACGTGCGACTTTCACCGCATACAGCGTCCCATCATTTTACTTTAACTAATTGTCCTATGTATTTGCGTTTTAATCATATTTATTCGTGTCATTTGATTTCTTCTAATCCTGCTAACACTCGCAGCTTGTTGAGTTTTTTCATTCCATTTTCGGATATTTTCAGACCTTTTACATATTTTGAGATGACATCTGGACTTTTTGCGTGAATTAAAATGTGAATATCTTTTGTAACAAATATAAGATTTTTATATGTATCATCTCCGCCAAGCTCTCTCGGCATTTTATGATGACATTCCATATTTCCTATTGTTAGTTTCTGACCTGTTATTGCACATTTTCCGCACTGTCCCGTGTATAGTGAAATTCTATTATCATTGTATTCTATTGACATATTTCTTGCTGGATTTTCAAGCATATATCTCATAATATCAATGTCAATATCAAAAGATTTATATATTTCATTTCTACCTTCAGGAGTGTATGAGCTAATGCTTGCCTTAATTCCTCTGGGCGTTCTGTATTTGCAGTATCCAATAGGAATGATTGGCTTGTCCATTAACCACCTTACTTGTTTTGATTTGCCATATCTATGTAAAAGAAATTTACTGTCAAATTTACCCTCTTTACTTGTATTGAGCCTATTTTGCATTGTATTTCTGACTTCAAATTGTATCTCTCTAAAATCTTCAAAAATATGCGTTGCTATACAGTAATAATTTTGAATACCTATTACTGTTGAGTTGTATTTACAAATTCTTGTGAATAACTGCATATCATTTTCGGGCTTTTGAATTGCTTTGATTTGTTCTTTTAGCTTTTCTTTTGCCCTTAGACGAGCCTTATCACACATCTTTGTTTTTGCCACGTTCTTATTCGATTTTTCCCTAAGTTTCAATTTGAAGCCAAGAAATTCACTGTATTTTCTTTTGAGATTCGTTATACCTGTTTTATTTTCTGACACTTCTAATTTCAATCTGTGATTTAACCATTGGGTTGTTGCGAATTTAATTTTGTTCGCATCACTTCTTGTTTTACAGAATATCTTGAAGTCGTCAGCATATCTAACAATATACATTTCTTTAAGGTTTGTAGTTCTTAAATCTCTGTATTCGTGCGCCAAATCTCTAACTCCTGATTTTCTTATTTGCATTTGCGGTGGTTTTTTCATTACTTTCCACTGCAAGTGCCATTGTGAAGCAATCCACCAATCCAATTCGTTTAATACAACATTTGCCAATAAAGGTGATAATATACCACCTTGCGGTGTTCCTTTTTGTGGGTATTCAACCGTTCCGTCAGGTAATAAAACTGGTGCTTTTAGCATTTGTTTTATTACTTGTATCAACTTTGTGTCGGTAATGCCTAAAGTCCATAGTTGCCTTAATAGTTTTCTGTGATTGACATTATCAAAGAAGCCTTTTATATCAACATCTACCACATATTGCATATGCGACCGTTGCATTAGTCTAACACTTTCGGCTATTGCATTTTCAGCACTTCGGTTAGGTCTAAATCCATAAGATTTTTCATAGAACTTTGCCTCACAAATTGGTTCAAGGATTTGCAAAATACATTGTTGTATTATCCTATCTTCAATACAAGGTATTCCAAGAGGTCTTTTCTTTCCGTTTGGTTTTGGAATTTCAACTCTTTTTACCATTTTGGGATGGTAGTTTTGCAACTTTCGCTGTATGTATGCCAAGAACATTTCTTCACTCATATTTTTAAAATATTCAATGTTTTTCTTGTCCGTTCCGGCAGTGTGACTACCCTTGTTTGCTTTTATAGACCTATATGCAAGTTTTATGTTGTTAGGTGATGTTATTAACTCCATTAAGTTATTGAAGTTATTTCCCTTTGAACTTTTTGCATACAATTCATCTTGCAAAATCTGCATATCATAATAATTTGCGATTGTTGCCTTATGATTTTTCACATTCACATATACATCATCTCCTTACGGAGTATGACAATTTCTATTGTCCTACTCGACTTTGTGAATTAGTACATAGAATTTAGTCTTTGTAAAATGACTTGTGGCTATCCCTCCACTATGTTATCCATAGTTTCAACGGTACTGTGCCACTACCTTCAATTAGATAAAATTGAGTTCCCTCGACTTCCTTTGTTCAATTAGAGTCGTTTCCTCAATAACACTCCCTTGTAATAGGTTTGTTGATGAGTGTTCTAACCTTACCACGTTCCAATAATTCTATCATTAGTCATACTTAGGTGCTTCCTATGAGCCTGATTGCTTGATTGTGCCTCTAACACAATAAGGATTTTCATAACATCGAGTTTTACTCACCCTCACAATCACTGCATTTAGCAGTATGCACATTTCTATACATTCGACTTATAGACCCGTACATTCAGAAGTTCGTCAGATATTCCTATCATTCTCACCATATATGACCGACACCCGACCTATCATACCCTCGACCACCTCTGGTTCGCATTTCCTCAGCATTTTCTGTTAGGGGGTACTCTCAGCCTTACTTCACCGAGCTTCGCACCTTAGTTGTATTACACCAACTAACGCACGTCGGAGTATCAGTGCAGGCGTTTCAAGGCGTTACTCTCTCATTCCACCTGTCAAATTATTAGTTCTCCTAATTTTCCTCATATTAAATTGTATATATAACTGAGGTTCGATTAGTGCGTAAGCTTTTCACTTACGAACGTGTCGCACCGATGTAGTCCGCATCTCCGAGCGTTATAACCGTAACGCCCTGCTGCGGCTGTCCGTGCTGGTCGGTAACAGTTATAATAACGGGATATTCACTTGTCGGCTTAATGCCGTCCGGCAAATCAACAACAATATTGTTGCTCTCGCCGATGTAAACCTCGCAATTCGGAATAACGACATTCATTTTGTCGGTAGCCTTTACGACAAATGTGTTTTTCTTATCCTCGTCATCTTTGCCGACCGTGCCGCTGTTATCACCGGTAGAGGTTTTGTTGTTCGGAACTTTAAGCTGACCGTTTTCATCTGTTTTACCTGTTGCTGCGTTATTGTTTACATCATAGATAAAAATCTGCAACTCCGATTTCGGCTGCTGTGAATCCGTGTTAATTGCAGTTATAATGGTTTGGTCTGCATAATCAAGCAGTCTGCCGCTTGGCAATTTGATAGTTACATTATCATTGATGTCAATGCTGATTTCACTATCAAAAATCGGTTTCCCGTTTGCGTTGGTTACAAGAATAGAAAAATCTCCGACTTTGGAATTACCGTCCTCGTCCGTGCGATCTTTCTCTACAAGCTGCGGAATTGATGCTCTTGAAAGCACCTCACCGCAAGTCAAGCACTCAATATGTTTTTCTCCGGCGTGTTCGATAGTAGCAGGCTCGTCAATTATCCAATCGGACGGATTATGTCCCGTCATATCCTTGTAATCTGCCGTATATGTTTTACCGCAGTTTTCGCAAGTGTAGACGGTATATCCGGAAGCCGTACAAGTCGGCTCGGTTACATCAGCAATATAACTGTGATTGATTTTATCGGTGTAATCGCTGATATATTTATAATCACAGTTTTTACACTCATACACCGTATATCCGAGAGCCGTGCAAGTCGGAGCAGTAACGGTCTTTTTATAATCGTGCGCCGCCTTATCTACATAATCAGCCTTATAGCTATCTCCGCAGCTTTCACAGGTGTAAATTGTATATCCCATTTCTGTGCAAGTGGGTGGAACTACGGTTTTATTGTAGGTGTGCTTTTCACAGTCGGTTAAATCGCCGATATACTCCTTGCCGCAGTCGGGGCAAGTATAAACGGTATAACCGTGTTCGGTGCAAGTTGGCGGAATAACCTTTTTGTCATAATTATGTTCTGTCTTATCAGTATAATCCGCAACATAGGTATCACCGCAGTCGGCACAAGTGTAGGTTGTAAATCCAAATTCCGTACAAGTCGGGTTTGTAATTTCTGCTTTGTAATTATGAGAGAGCTTGTCTGTATAATCTGAAATAAATTCATCATCACAGTTTTTACAAGTGTATGTTGTGTATCCCATAGCCGTACAGCTCGGAGCAGATACGGTCTTTTTGTAATCGTGTTCTGCCTTATCGGTGTAATCGCCAACATAGCTGTCATCACAGTTATCGCATTTGTATTCTGTATAGCCCATAGCTGTGCAAGTCGGAGCAACTATCTTTTCGGAATAGCTGTGTCCTTTCGGAAGTGCTAATACCGTACCACACTTTTCACAGGTTTGCGGCTCTGTGCAAGTAGCAGCCTCGCCGGGTGTGTGTCCCGTTGCAGATTCCGCTTTAATCATCTTTTCTTTACAGCCTGCATTGGTGCAGTGATACTCAATTACACCGTCTGACGTACAGGTAGATGAAGTTACAGAATGACCTCCATCCCAATTATGACCTGTCGGCTCTGTGTAATCCGATACAAATGTCTGTCCGCACATAGTACAAGTTGAGGTCGTATAGCCTTTATCGGTACAGGTCGGCTCTTTGGTGATACGCTCATAGGCGTGTGAAATAATCGGTGTCATATCGGTTATATATGAGTTGCCGCAGATTTCACAAGTATGATTTGTATAACCTGTCATTCTGCAAGTAGGCTGTACTTTTTCTGTCTTGTATTTATGCTCGCCGACGGGAGTGGTTTCCTCATAAAAGCTGCCGCACTTGTCGCAAAGGTTTAATTTCAAACCACCCTGTTTACAAGTAGCTTCTCTTATGGTGATTGCCTTGTAATTATGCCCGGTTGCCTTTGTGTAATTTCTCTTATCGAGATTTCCGCAGCCATCGCACTGCCAGCGTTCATAACCGAGGTTATCGCAAGAGGGAGCAACGGTTTCAAGGTAGCGGTAATCGTGTTCGTGCTTTTCGGGAAGTACGATTATTGTACTGTCATCGTCTTTCTTATCCTCCAAAAGCCACACATACGATACACCGTTTTCAACCATTGTTTCACCGTCGTATTTATAACTGATTTCATAGTACACGGGGTAATATCCGGCTTTGGTGTAATTCGGTGCGGAGGTCATATAACAGTCGGAGGCGGTTTTGCCGTAACGGATTTTTGTATGCACACCGCTGTCGGATAAATCGGATACGCTTACCGTATGTGCGTCACCGTCCGCCGTTCCGTAATAAGAAGATACAACCGACTTTGCCGCAACATATTCGCTTGTGGTATAGCCGCAGTCATCGCACTTTTCCGTGAGATAAAAGCGGTTGTTGCCGATCTGTCCGTCAATCGTGCTTGTAAGGTCGTGCGACTCTTTCTTGATATTAGCCTTTGCATAAGTTCCTTTGCAGAATTGGCAGTATTCGCCCTTCTTTAATACGGTTGTGTGCTGATGTTCGTCATACAACTCGTAAGTCGTATTATCAAAGTCGATAAAAAAGTTGTGGTCGCAGGAGTTCAAGCCATAAACATTGTTGTTGAAGTTATATGCTCCCGAACCGTCAACGGAGTTAATTGTGCCGCAAGTCTGACACACAGACTTTGTGTAATGATACCCCGTATAGCTTGCATCCACGCCGGGAGTGCCGCTGTCCGTGTTACCTTTTTTCTTGCCCTCAAGGTCATAACCGTCTGACCACTTAACACCGTGATTCATAGCCGTCTGTCCCGATTTGGTGTATTCGGGTACACGGTAGGTTAAAACAGTTGTGTGCTTATTGCATACCGGACACCACTGTGTTTCATAGGTTACGGTTGCGTTCATATCAAGTTCATTGGTTCTGTTATTTGTTTTCAGCCAATTATCCGCAGGATCTACATATGTGTTGCTTTGTGCCGCAAAGACCGACACGGGGAGTGTGCCTGCAACAAGAATAACTGCAAGCAGCATTGAAATAACCGATTTCATAGAAAAATGTTTGGTTTTCATAGAATAAAATTCTCCTTTACAAATTTATAGTTTGGTTTATACATTACGAAAAGCCGCCATATTTACGGCGGCTCTCGGTAGCGTGGTTGTGTAATGTTCATTTACTCTCTGCCTTTCCGGTTTTTCTTTTTGCGTTTTTTCTGCTGCGGCTGCTTGTGTTGTATAGCCTTTTCCTTTTCGGGAGCAGGCTTTTTCTTTTCTTCCAAATCAGCCTTTATGTCCTCAATCTTCTTTCTGACCGAGGGTTTAGTACCGTTGCCCGTTTTTGCCGTATCCTCGAATGAGATAGATTTGCTCCCGTGCGGATTTTCGTTTGTTTTCTCCGCACGGGACGGACGGTTTTTTGAGTTTTCGTCCTTTGTATTATCCGATGTAACCTCCGTCTGTTCGGGTGCCTCCGGCTCAATTTCGTGTTCCGTTGCGGAATACCCGAGCTTTTCCATAATGTAATTAAGCCGGGGTATATCGTCTTGAAATGCGATAACATCGCATAAGCCGTTATCATTTGTCTTGTCTGCAACAGGACGGTACATTATCCCGTAATTTTTTGCTTCGGCATTGAATTTTTTGAGGTCAGCTTCTTTTATCTGCATAATACAAAGCTGTTTGCCCGTTTTAAGCATTTGCTTTAATTTTGCGACGCCCTCCGTCTTGCCGTCGTCATTTGCAAGTGCCATAACGATTGCTGCAAGGTTTTTTACACCGAGGGCGGTTAGCTTGACCGCCGATTCGGTCATTTGGATAGCTTCTTTCGCCATTAAATCAGCGACTTCTCCGCTTGTGTTCATTTTCTCTCAACTCCTTGTCTGCCTGTTTCTGCAAAGCGAGCGCCTGCCGTTTTTTCTCGGCAATTTTATACGAATCCTTAAATATTGCTTTGCACAGTCTGATTTCTTTTCGGAGTTCGTTAAGCTCCGTATTGATTTCTTTCGCTTGGTCTTTGACCTCATCACAACTTTCATCAGTCCTTTCTTCATATAATTTTTTACGCCGTGTAATTAAAATCTCAACTTCGGCTTCTTTGTCCTTTTGGTATTTCTGCAAATCTTCGCCCGTTTCGATGCCGTGAGAAAACAAAAACTTGAATTGCTTTTGATAGCGGTCAAACTTAATCATTTCATCACGCATAAAAAACGACACCCTTTGAGGTGTCTGCTTACGCTGAATTTTTTTGAATAAATAGAGGTAGTGAAAGTAGAGGGCAACAAAGCCTTTTAACTTCTTGCCCTTTACATTTTTAATGTTACCTCTGAATTTGTATTGTTTTTTCGGCATCTCGGACGGTGCAGCCGTGATAATTCCGTTTCGGGTTGCGATTATCCTTTCCAAAATCTCCACTTCACTGTAACCATTACCGAGATTATCAAGCCTCATCGGGCGTTTTGCGTTCGGTGCAATTATTGAGGTGTACTTTATATTCGTACCTTTGCGGTGAATGACAAAACCACGCTTTTTTAAGTTCTGCCAAAACTGTTCCATTGTGTATGAGCATTTTATGATTTCGTCAATATCACGACGAATACTTCCACGAATGGTTGGTCTGCCTTCTTTTAATGCAAGCCATTCCGCATAGTGCATACCTCGCCTTTGCGGATTTTTAATTACCGAAAGACAGTTTTCAATACAAATAGCGTCCGATATTCCTCGAATGTCTATGAAATAGTCCTTGAAATTATTTCGATATTTGTAGCCGTCCACATAGGATACGGAGTTTATAATCAGATGATTATGCAAATGGGCGTGGTCAAGATGTGTTGCAACAACCACTTCGTATTTATCCGCAAACAAACGCTCCGCAAGTTCAAGTCCGCATTTATGGGCAACCTCCGGCATTGTTTCAAAATCCTTAAAAGACTGCACCAAATGATATGCAAGCACGGCGTTTTTATGTCCTGCCTTTCCGAAAAACTCCTGTGTGTCTATCATATCTGCGTATGGGTTATCTGTCGTGCAGTTATATGCTTTGACATAAAGGCAATTTTCGGTCTTGTCCTCATTTTTGATATATTTGATTACACCCTCTACCGCATCAATGTCGGGTTTTATACTTGTCTTGTCGGGATTGGCGATATAGTTAAGACTTGAATCGAGCCTTGATTTAACCGTCCATATTTTCGTAATTGCCATTATCGGACGCTCCTCACAAGACGCATAATATCGTTTTGCATTTGCAGCACGGTTTCAATTTTATCTTCCGAAATATACTGCTGTGCATTTGCGATATGTGCTATCTGATTTATGTTGTTTCCGATAGCGTTTATCTCACGAAGCAGTCTTACATATTCATCGGGTGGACGGGGGCGAATAATATTGCCCATAATCAGCTTGCGAATATATGGCTCCATTTTTAAGGCACAAGCGGCGGCATTTGTTTTCAGCCTCTTGTGTTCCTGTTCGGTGAGCCGTACCGATATTTTGATTTTATCCATTGTTAAAATCACCTCATTTCTTTTAGCCGTGCGGCGGGGTATTAGGGGCATTGCCACTAACAAGCGGGCGTTTTGCCGTCAAAATGCCGTGCTTGCTAATACAAATGCTCACGCATTTGTTTCCTTATCCCCGTCCGCCGTCGGCGTTATACTTTCCGCCGGGAAAGCCTCCTTTACATTCCGCATTCGTCCTTGCAGGGACAGTTTTTCAAGCGAGCGCACAAACGCTTCTCTGTTGTAATTGGTGTTCATTTTTGATTACCTCATCTTTCATAAATTTTTGTATCAAAAAAGCCTGCCATATGGGCAGACTGCTTTGCGTGTGTTTATTTGCGTTTTTTGTATGTTCCGCAGGCATTCTTTATGTGGTTGTAATCATCATAGGTGATTTCTCCACGCATTAACGCCTGCCGAGCTTCATACACCTTTTTCAAGTGTCGGTTTACGGTCTTGCAGTTATCGGGGAACGACAGCGATACGACATCTCCGTTTTTGCTCCAATTAAGTCCGTAAAGCATATCAATCTTAAAAATTGTGTGGAGCGTTTCAAGCTCGGAATTGACAGACAGCCTTGATATTGCAAACCTGTGTATGCCGAGCAACCTTGCCAGCTTTGCGGTAATCTGCGGTTTTGCGTAAATTCGCTCTCCTTCGTATTGTCCTATGCGTGTCCCTGCGGTCTTTTTCGCAAAGCCGACCTTTTCGCCGAGTTCCGACTGCGACAAGCCGTTATATTGTCTGCACAGCTTTATCGTTCTTCCTATGGGTTTTGGTTTTTTGTTATTCATTTATCATCATTCCTTTCATATTTTCGGGCATAAAAAAACCGACAAGATTTCTCCTGCCGGTTATGCCTTATTTGATTTTATTATCTTTGCATATCATCGTGCTTTTTTGACTTTTCTTTTAATTTATTTAAGGAAAAATCAATGATACGCTCTTTTCTTGCCGTGAGCATTGTTTTGTAAAACTCCTTTTGAAGCTCTGTTACGGTAGGCGTATTGTCTATAATTTCATAGATTTTCTTCATATCAATACGGCTTGCTATCCGTTTGAGAGCCTTGTTGCAGTCCGGAAATTTACCCTCCGACAAAAATTTGAAGTAATTTATCTTTTTGCCGTTATAGGTTATAGCAGATAACGGTATATCGAAAATCCTGTGATTAAGCTCATTTTTGTCACTTAATATCTTCTTCATTAAGTCCTCGTCCGCCTGTGGGTACAGACTGCTGCCGCAATCAAATACCGGGGCGAGCGTTACTTCATCGGTAGCGTTGTTATATAAAAATCCCCAATTTCCGTTGTGTCTGTCCCAATTTCCTATCAGAGCGTCCACGATAAACATATCCCAAAACCTTGTTTTAAGTGTTTCGGAATCCATCGCTGTCTGTTCGTCAATGGTGGACAAAATATCTGCAAGCTCCGTACCGTAACCGTTTCTTTCGGAGTCAATAATGCGGTTTTTGAGTGATGCAAAATCTTGAAGCGTTATCCCTTGCGAGGTAAAATCCTTGCAGGCAACAACAACTTTTTCCTTGCCCTTGCTTGTGTAGGTTCCGATAACCGTTTCCTGTACGGGTATTCCCACAGACTCAAAAACCTTGCAGCCGATGTATTCGCTGATACAGCTGTTTGTATAGCTCATTTCCTTATTTATTGTAGGGAACGGCGGAAATTTCAGCATATATTGCTCGCCGTTATACAAAACCGAAATTTTACCGCCGTTGGCTCCGGCATAAGTTTTGTTTTTTTGCACCGCATTTGTAAAGTCTATCATATATCATCCTGCCTTTCCATTCTTAAATATTTATGCCGTAAGTACCACGCTTGCTCACTTGAAATGAGGTTTTCAACCTCTGCGGAATTTATATCGGCATTTAGCTCGCACCAGCATATATCCCAATGATAATCCTTTTCGCCGCTGTCTACAATTTTCCACGATTTTTTCATTCGTTCAAGCGATTCTGCAAGGTTCTTCGGCAGTCCGCACTCAAAGTGCGTTTCGTCCGTCGGCATACCTGTTTCAGAGCTGTATTCGCCGTTTTCAAGCTCCATTATATCCTCCATAGAGCAGTTCAAAGCTTTTGCTATCTGCTGTACGGTTTTTGCATTGCACTTTTGAATTGAGGTTTTCCCCGAACATATATCTATAACGGTTGTTTTCGGTACGCCGCTTATCTTTGAAAGCTGATACTTCGTAATATTTTCGCTGTTGAGTAAATTCTGTAATGTCATTTTCAGCACCGTCCTTTCAACATTATTATACATATAGTATATCGGAATACCGACCTTTTGTCAATATGCACGGAGCTTTTTCATCAATATGCACTATGATTTTTTACCTTGCCATAGCGTATTCACGCTTTTGCTGCGGCGCTTGTGCATCGGAAACATCGGTGTCGATAACATTATCGTCCTTTTTATCCATTTTGAGCAGCGCTTCAACTGCGGCAAGGCGTTTTGTTTTTTCCTGCAATTCCGCCTCCTGCGGAAACGCCCGTTTTGCTTCAACCTTTGCGGTTTCGTACTGTGTATTCGTGTTTGCAAGCTCCTCTTTGGATATTTCAAGCCGTTTTTCAAAACCGTCCAAAGCATTGTCGATACGCTGAATATTACCGAACACATCTGTTCCGAGTTCAACCTTGTGCGACAAGCTCCCGACAAGGGTTACATAGAACAATTTTTGAAAGCTGTCAAAGGAAAGCTCCATAGAAAAACCTCGGTAATCACCGATGTTCACCGGCTCCTCCGAGGTCATTTTCTTGCAGCGTTCAATAAGAGCATTACCCGCTTTTTCCTTTTCAAAATATCCAAACCCGTCAATCGTCATTGTGTTGAATTTATCCTCAGCCTTCGGATACTGATTGACAGTTTCAATATCCTTTTCAAGACCTTTAATTCTTGCTGCGATTTCCGCAATTTGTTTGGGGTAGAATTTCACAACCTTATCTTCGAGGTCGTAAATCTGCGACATAAAGGACGATTTTATCAGCTTCAGCTTGGACACTTCCATATCAAGCTCCATTTTCTCCTTGATGTGCGGATTACCTGTCGAGAGCGCCTTTATCTCCGCAAAGGACAGGGCGGTTGGGTCAATATCGTCCGCAACTCTGACGGGAGATTTTGAAGTAAATATCTGCGATATAAACTTCTGTTTCTGCTCGACGGTCTGCCACATATAAGTGTCAAAGGTTCCTTTGGTTACATAGCGGTAAATATGCACTTTCTCGTTTGTGTTGCCTTGTCTGATGATACGCCCGGCTCTCTGTTCGAGGTCTGCCGGACGCCACGGGCAGTCAAGGTCGTGCGAGGCATAGAGCAGTTTTTGCACATTTGTCCCTGCACCCATTTTTGAGGTAGAGCCGAGAAGCACACGAACATCACCGCTTCGCACTTTCTTGAATAATTCATCTTTTTTAACCTCTGTGTTTGCATCGTGAATAAAAGCAACCTCATTTTCGGGTATGCCTTTTTGGAGCAGTTTTTCCCGTATGCTGTTATATACCGAGAATGTACCGTCCGATTTCGGTGTAGATAAATCACAGAACAAAAGCTGTGTAGCTTTTCTATCTGCTGTGTCTTTCCATATATCATACACACGGTTTGCACATACCGATACCTTTGAGGTTTCATCATCGGGGAGCATAGGATTTATCATTCTTTGGTCGAGTGCCAATTTTCTGCCGTCGTTTGTTATTTTCAGCATATTGTCAACACTCGGATCAACAGTCCTTTTACGCACTTCCTCAGCTCGTTCTCCGAGGTCTGCCACCATATCCTTTTGGAATTGGGTCGGCTCTGCAACCTCGTTGTGATATTCAACCTCCGGCACGGGCAAATTCAACATATCCGCCGTCTGAATATCGGCAACCTCTTTGAACATCGCAATGAGTTCGGGCAAGTTAAAGAATTTTGCAAACCTCGTTTTCATACGATAACCACTGCCTTCGGGTGCAAGCTCCATTGCCGATACGGTTTCACCAAAGGTAGACGCCCAGCTATCGAAGTGCTGCAAACCTCTGTCTTGGAGCGATTTATACTGCAAATACCTCTGCATAGTATATAACTCAACCATACTGTTTGATACAGGAGTTCCCGTTGCAAATATAACACCCTTGCCGCCCGTAAGCTCGTCAAGATACTGCGTTTTCATAAACAGGTCGCTTGATTTTTGTGCTTCGGTTTGGGCAATACCGCCGACATTCCGCATTTTTGTGTAAAGGAAAAGGTTTTTGTAAAAGTGTGCTTCGTCCACAAACACTCTGTCAACACCGATTTCTTCAAAGGTAACAACATCGTCCTTGCGTTCTTGGTCATTGAGCTTTTTTATCTTTGCTTCAAGCCCACGCTTTGTCTTTTCCATCTGCTTTACGGTGTAACGCTCCGCATTTTCGGCCTTGGCTTCGGCTATGCCGTTCAAAATTTCATCAAGCTGGTTTTGAAGTATGGCTTTCTGCCGCTCTGCCGACATCGGTATTTTCTCAAACTGACTATGCCCGATAATGACCGCATCATAATCGCCCGTTGCGATACGACCGCAGAATTTTTTGCGGTTTTTCATCTCAAAGTCCTTTTTTGTTGCAACAAGAATATTTGCCGCCGGATATAACTGCAAAAATTCGCTTGCCCATTGCTCGGTCAAGTGGTTGGGTACTACAAACAGCGATTTATTGCAAAGTCCGAGCCGCCGTGATTCCATTGCTGCCGCAACCATAGTCCAAGTCTTGCCGGCGCCGACTACATGACCGAGTAAAGAATTGCCGCCGTACATAATTCGTGCAACAGCGTCCTTTTGGTGTTTCCTCAGAGCTATTTCGGGGTTTATTCCGTTGAAGGTTATATGGCTGCCGTCATACTCACGGGGACGGATAGAGTTAAACCGAACATTGTAGATTTTACATAAGTCATCACGCCTGTCGGGGTCTTTCCATATCCAATCCTCAAAGGCTTGCTTGATTGACGCCTGCTTTTGCTGGGCGATGGTGGTTTCCTTGATATTCAGCTTTGCAACCTTGTTACCGTTTTCGTCGTAAATATAATCAAAGATACGCACATCACGCAGATTAAGCGAATCCTCAATAATTTTGTAAGCGCTGATACGGCTTGTACCATAGGTGTTGGTAGCCTTAACGCCCTTATCGGCGCTCTTGCCTTGAATATTCCACTCACCCGTAAGATTTGAATATTTGACCTCGATTTTGCTTTGCGCATAATAATTCGGCGAAAGAAGCTCAAACACAAACTCCTCGATATACTTTTCGGGTATCCAAGTCGTGCCGAGCTTTACGGAAATTTCACCCGGCGTTAAGTCTTTCGGCTGTACCTTTTCAAGATATTCCGCATTGACACGGTATTCGGAGCTGTCTTTTGAAAACTGCTCCGCTTGACTTAATTTTGCACGAACATTGCCGGATAAATATTCATCGGAGGTTAGGTATTTCGGCTCGCTTTCGGAGAATGTTTCGTGTTCGGGGTTTAAGAAGATTACACCCTTTAAGTCCGCATAAAGCTCCTGTTCGGTCTTGCCCGACAGTGTTTCCATAAAGGGTATGTCAATTTTCGCCTTTTCCGCCAATGACACCGCCAACGCTTCATCTGCCGTATCAACCTTTGTTACCTCGTGTTTGGCTCGGATAGTTCTTTTGGTGAACATATCCGCCTTGCGTTCAAGGTTTCCGTTCTCATCAAGAATTTCCAGAGAACATAAAAGGAAGTAACTGCTGTCCTCCGAAAAGGCAAGAGCATTGCCACGGGAATTGATAAGACCGTATTTTTTTGTATAGTCATCATAGAGCGTGTTCAGCTTTGCCTGTTGTGCCTTAATTTCATTATCGGAATAGTTTTCCGTCTGATATTCGATTAAAGTCCTCACGCAGTCCCGAAGCTCTATCATACCTTTTACTCGGTTTTCAGCCGTTGCGTTCAGCTCAATCTTACGCATAAGGCTGTTTTCTCTGAAATACACCTCTCCGTCAACAACCGTAAAGCTGAAATTGCGAACATTCGGGTCTGCCGGGATTGTTATTTCCTCGTCATTTGAAACATCGTCAAATTCGTATTCCGTTATGCTTGCGTGAATATTTTGAATCGCACCGTCAAGCTGCTCGGCAAGTGAAATATCCTCATTCGGCTCACAGGTAAGGGCAGGACCGAAAGGACCGCTGACCTCTTTGAGTTCGCCCATAACCATATCGGGGTTGTCAAGAAAATACTGATTTATTGGCTGTCCTGTTTCGTGTTGACCGACATTTACCCATTCCGGCATAATATCCGTCATACGCTCTCTTTTCTGCAAAAACAAAATATCCGCCGTAACCTCTGTCCCGGCATTTTTCTTAAAGGTGTTATTCGGCAAGCGTATTGCACCGATTAAATCGGCTCTTTGAGCTATATATCGACGCACCTTTGAATTACGCTTATCCATAGTGCCGGAGGAGGTGATAAAAGCGATAACGCCGCCCGGTCGCACCTTATCCAAAGTTTTCGCAAAAAAGTAGTCGTGAATGAGGAAATTATGCTTGTTGTACTTTCTGTCAAGCAGCTTAAAATCTCCGAAAGGCACATTGCCGATTGCCACATCAAAGAAGCTGTCGGGAAGCTCGGAGTTTTCATAGCCTTGTATCGCAACGGAATTTTTCTGATAAAGTTGTCCGGCAATTCTTCCCGTAATACTGTCAATTTCCACGCCATACATTTTACTGCCGCTCATACTCTCCGGCATAAGTCCCATAAAATTACCTATCCCACACGACGGCTCCAAGATGTTACCCTGCGTAAATCCCATATTGGAAAGCGCCTTATACATTGCCTTGATTACAACAGGCGGAGTGAAGTGTGCGGTAAGTGTTGACGCTCTCGCTTGCTCATACTCATCGGGGGAAAGAGTGGCGTATAGCTCCTTAAATTCCTCCGACCAATTTTCTTTGGATTCATCAAAAGCGTCCGCAAGACCGCCCCAGCCGACATACTGTGATAATATCTCCTGTTCTTCGGGAGTAGCAAGACGGTGTTCAAATTCGAGATTATGAAGTAAATTTACGGCTTCAACATTCCTCTTAAATTTCTCTTTCGGTGTACCGTAACCGAGTTCATCATTTGTAATTTGAAAATTGCGTCTGTCCGACAACGGTATTTCGGGATATACAACCGTGTTTTGCACTCTCTGCGGCTTTGCTTTTTGAAATTCTGCCGTAAGCTGCGGTTTTGCCTGCTCTGCAATTATACTCTTGACAAAATCTATGCTCTCACTGCGGAATATGGGAAAACCCGTACTGTTTTGAAAGGTTATATCCTTTAATGACACCTTGTTAAAATCAGTATTTACGCTGTCTACAACAAATTTGCGGTCATCAATGGTGAGTTCCGTTCCGATAAGGTTTTCGGCGGTTTCGGTTACATTATCAATTTGCGATGTTTCCGTCTGTTGTGCTTGTGCAGGCACAACCTTATCCGCTGACAAAAGCCGTTTATAGTTTCTATCCTCATCAGCAATGACAACATCATATCCGGCATAGAGCAGCTTGTTGACATATTCGTCCGTAATGTGTTTCGGAAAGCCACACATCGGGTAGCGTGTTCCGTCGATTTCCTTTGAGATTACAGTTATATCAAGCACATCTGCCGCCTTTTGTGCGTCATCTCCGTAGACTTCATAAAAATCACCGAGTGGAATAAGGGCAACGGTTTTTGAGCCGTTATCGTCTTTGTGAAGCTCTGCAAGATATTCGGAGAACGGCTGCTGCGGTTGATTTTCTTTTTCAAACCGTTCTTCGATTAAAGCTCTATATAAAGCCATATCATCATCTGTCAACAGGTCGTTTCGACTGTAATCAAGGTTAATTTCAACATAACCGATATGTGACTCCTTTTCATCATCGGACATTTTTGAAATTCGTGTTTGTATATTTTCATTAACCGAGGTTATTTCCACACCGTAACGAGCTGCATATTTTTTCAGATTTTCAACCGTTTCCGCATCATATGCAAGTCCTGTTGAAAGACCGCCGTTTTCGTCAAAGGAAAGTATATCGTTCAGTATATGGCGGTATATTTCATCACCGCTGTATATCTCTCTGCCGATTTCCGCTTTCAAAGTGTTTCCTTCAAAAAATGCTTTATTATCATCGGACACAGACTTCAAGAATTTATCAACCGTATTTTCTTCGTCGGCATCGTGTATAGCGTAAATATATCCGTTATCCGAAAGTATCTCTGCATATTCCTCCAAATCGTATGCCGGAAAGCTGATTGCTCCATCCGACACGGAAAGTCCGAGAATTTCAGACACGGCGGTTGCTTCATCTTCGTGCAATTCATAGGTATCTCCGTGTTTTTCAAAGGATACGCATTTTATATCGGATATTTCCTCCTCAAAATGATAACTGCCGTTTCTGTCATAAACGCTCACTGCCGCACCGCTGACTTTTTTCATTGCATTTGCAATAACATATCTGTCGTATTCATCACGGAGCATATCATAAACTTCAAATTCATTGGCATCAAGCAGCATTGAAGCACCGTTATTCGCAAATATATCTTTCTCATATTTGTCAATGGTGTTTACAAAATAAACAATGCGTTTCGGCAAAGTAGCCGCCTTTTCTTTATCAGACATATCCTTAACACTTTCAACAAACGCTATTTGTTCACTGCGTATACGCTGTTGTTCCCGTTCTTTCAAAATGTCGGGAATATTTTTCTCTTTATCCTCTGCGGTGAAATATTTATCCTCGTCAATAAGACGGGTGATACGCTTTTCAAGGTCATTCCATTTGACAAGTGTTTTCCCGTAAGGCTTTGAATAATCGCCAAGACTGAATTCAATACCTTTTCTGCTGTTTTGAAAGTGAATATAATTATGAGAACCACCATAGGTAGTACCGTGCAGCTTTTTCAAGTAGTCAACCCGTTCCTTGCGGTCGGTATGCTCTCTGAAAAACTCCGCCGTATCATACTTTCTGTAAATACCCTCGTCAATAAAGTATTTATCGATAAAGTCCTCTGTGATAAATCTGTCAGCAGCCGTATCGGTAAGCCTTTGCGAAGTATATGTTTTACGCTCAAGCTGTAAATCGGAAAGCTGTTTATACACACGCTCCGGTCGATACATACGAAAACGCATTATATCCTCATTTTTGTTTCGCTCGACAAGAGCCGCCGTTATTTCCGTAAGCTCCGATAATTGCTCCGGATTATTAAGCATTTCCGTGATACGCTTTGTGCTGTCGGGAAAACCGCCCTTAAACCATTCCTCATTGAACATATCTTTTAGGTCGGGAAATTCGTCATAATCAAGGTCTTTCTCCATATACCAAAATGCGTCTGCTGCCTTTTTCAGTTCATAACTCCGCATTTGTAAAAGCACACTTGACGGTGCATATCTACCCAAATCCAAAAGCTCGTCAATGCGTTTTGCCGCATCCTCCCAAGAAATGAGCTGAGCAGTGTTTATATTTGCCGTATTACCGTATGAAATACGAATACCTTGCTCACTCCACCAAGCAGACACATTCCGTCCGTCAACAACAAAGCCTTTACCGGAAGTACCGTAAAGGCTTTTAAGAAATTCTGATTTATCCGCAAGAGATTTATTCTTTGAAAATTCTATGCAAATATCTAAACGGCTTTGAGGGTTTAATGAGCCATCGCATAAAACTTCGTCAATAATCTGCCCCGGCATAGAAAAAGCAGCACCGAAAATTTCGTGTGCTGCTCTCTGTACGGCTTCTCTCTGTTGTTCTTCTGTCGGAATGAGGTCGAACAGACTTAACTGTAAACCACCTCCGGCAGTACGATTTCTTCCGCTGAATGGAGTAGGTTGTTCATCAGTCCCGTCCACATCATCGGGTCTTTTGCTTTCAGTTCCTCGTTCACGCCCTCTGTCTGTGCCAATTCCCGGACTATCATCTGTATCTGTTCTGTCGCTGTCCTCTGTACTTCCAACAGATGCTCCGTTATTTTGCCTGTTATCATCAAGCTCGTGTATAGGCTCGGTCTGTGATTTTTGAGGAATTTCCTCCGCATCTGTCCGTATTTGCCTATCTGTGCTTCGGTCTGCGGTGCTGTCAAGTTCGGTATCAGATACCCGTTTACTTCCGTGTATGTTATCTCTGTCATAATTATCCGTCCTTTCATTATTTATTGTTGGTGCGTCTTTTTCTTTGACTTCATTATACACCGCATTTTCCTTTTCCGCAAAATTTTTTCGGGCATTTATTTCTTCACGGACCTCCGCACGGATGGTTTCGGAGATATTCCGCAGCGTTTCCTCCGATATGCTTGATACCGCATTACCCAAAACCGAAAGTGCCGGAATTGTGTTGAAGTTCATAATATGCGGAAAGTCCTCACGCTCAAACACTTCATCAGCGTTGATTCCGAGCCTTCGCAATACCGTATATGCAATACTTGTTTCCGCCGTCTGCTGAAATTCAACATCAATATTTAATTCGTCCAAGCCGTCCAAAAAGCTGTTTTCTTTTGCGTATTTGAGTTCCGAAAGGTAGTCGGCTTTGCTGTCCTCTACCGCATTTTGTGCTGCACTGATAACGGCATCCGTAATACTGCTTTTGGATTTCAGTTCACCGAAAGAATTTTCAAGAGTTTCGATAATAGCTTCGTCAAACCGACTGTTGTATTGCCATAACCGCACTCTTGTATTGTCAAGGCTGTGCGTGTCGGAAATATCGAAAACATAGTCAAGATATTGTCCTCTGTCGCCCTCACGGAGCAGGGCAATACCTTTAGCGCCACGGTTTATCCAAGACTTTAACCGTTTATTCCAAATATCAATGCTTGCACACGCCGTTGCGTCCGGGCGTTGAGCATAAATAAATAGCTGGTCTTGAAAGGAATATTTATATTGCCACGCCGCACTTTTCAAAAAAGCCGTCCAATTCTCATAATCGGCAAGGCATTTGCCGATTTCGTTCGACAATGCAGATATATTTTGCAGCTTGCTTGCCATTTGATTTCACCTCCAATAATTTATTTTGCAAATATTATTTATCCTCTTTTTCGATAGGCACATATTTTGTGCAAGTTTGTCCGTTATGAAATTCCATATACGGACACATAGGTTCGTGTGGGTCAAGTTTCAATGCGTCCGCACCTGTCTTGCAGTTCGGGCATAATTGTTTTTTATCATCATTCATTTTTTATCGCTCCTTTGTTTTTTTGCATAGAAAAAGAGCATTGAAATTTGCGCTTTCAATGCTCTTATCGTGTTTGCTATTAAATTTTATCTGCACATCTGCATCGGCTCACGAAGCCGCTTTGCCATTTCAATGCCCTCGGCTGCTGTTGTGATTTCGCCGTTTTCTATCATTTCGAGCAGCTCCGCACGGTGTTTTGCATTTAAGCAATACACGCTCCGGCACAGCCTTTGAACAGTTCCGAGAGTATCACGCTCGGTATTGATAAGCGTTTTCACGATTTCGCCGACTTCATCATTTGCGTTAAGCTGAATTTGAAGTGTACGGCGGTTATCGAGGTATATCATACTCGGCACTATCAGTATGCCGATGTTCTGCAAGCTGTCACGGAGTTCGGTTTCTCTGCAAGTCATATCTACAAGTAAGTTGTTTGTTATAAAGTTTATTTTAGCTGTCATCATAAAAATCACGCTCCTTTTTCTGTACTTTTATTATACAATAATTTCGGTTATCTTTCAAAAATTTCTTGCTTTTGTTTTTTCGGAAATTCCCAGCCGTACACCTTGCCGATTTCATCACCGAGCCTGTGCGTCAGCCTTGTAATATCAGCTCTTGTTGCCGTTCTGTTATACAGTTTTTCTTTGAAATTTTCTATCTGATAATCCGAAACGCCGTTTTTGAAGGTGCGGTACAGATAATGATTTGTTCCGTCGTGATGAATTGCTCTGCACCGAAAATCGCCTTTTTTATCAACATACCATTCGTTGTAATCACATTCCGGACATAAGCAATCACGGATATTTCCGCTTTTTATTGTTTTATATCCGGAAAATCTGCCGTTCCATAAGCCGAGGTCTGCTATAACGATAATTTCTCTCGGAAGCTGTATGTTAAGATTTGCACGCTCATCATAAAAGTTCATTTCATTGCTTTCGCACATCTTTTCATATAGGAAATCTTCGCTCGCATCGCCATATATTTCGGTTAAGCTGTCCCGCCAATCCTCAAGGTCAAGATTTATATCGGACCATACTATATGTTTTTCTTCAGCCATAATATCATCTCTCCGTTTCACGCTCTGTTTTGCTCTTTTCGGGTGCGGCATATTTTTTAAGTGCGTTCATTGTTTTAAGCGTGCAGCCCTCAAAATCCGCCTTGCTTTCCATAAAGTGTTCCGCCGTTTCTCTGAAATTCTTTGTCCCGACATCACATAATGTGCCTTTGGAAATTCCCTCAATGTGAGAGAAGAAGTCCTGCGGTTTCTTATATAGCTTTGCAGCTTCCAAAATATCATCTTTGGATATTGTAAGCTCAACAAACTGACCTCCGGCATTTGCATCGGGGTTATAATAAATCTCCGTAACACCGTTTGTGGTTTTGTAAAACTTGTCCTCGTCGATAGCGTCGTAGTGTTTCTCAACAAATTTCAAATCCTTGTAGGTCTGCAATGCCTGTTTATCATAACAATAGATGTATGCGTTATATGTATTTTTGCGTGGATCACACCGTATATAAAATACATTTTTATCTGTTGTTACCTTGTAGCCGCAGACATCTTTGTCGCTTGCAAGCCTTTCAGCTTTTAAGTCGTATGCTGCATTGTGCATTGCAACCCTGCTTTTGAGAATAGGCGTGTCTGCTTGGAATCTGAGGTAGTTTACAACATTATCACATTCAAGAGCAAAATCGGGAGTATGATATTTTTCATAATTCTCTTTGTTTTCAAGTAGGGAATCAGTCTGCAAACGCTCGTCAACGGAATTATCAAAATAACAGCGGATATAGCAGACGCAGCCACGATTTAATTCTTCATTTTTGCTCGGTGCAAAGGTGTATTCAAATTCCGACTGCTCAATTTTTTCAAGCGTATATCCCGGTGTGTCTTTCGGGCGGTATGTACTTTTGCCACGCTCCATAAGCTCGGCAAATTCACAGATGTGAAAAACATTATATCCGATTTTTGTATGATAATCGTCAATATATGTGCATTTCCTGTCTGACATAGAGCCGTCCGAAAATTTAACCGTAATGCTTTCGCCGTCTTTTATTCGGAAAAGCTCGTTATAACGGCTGTCTATGAAGCGTATTTCTTTCTGTTCCATCAGCGTTCAACCTCCTTGTGCGATTTTTTCTTAACCTTTTCGACTTCAAGCCTTTTATTAAGCCATTCGGGGTAATGCTCCGGTTTCAATATTCCGAGAACATCATATCTTTCAAAGCGAGTGCTTTTGTTCGTAAAACAGTTTTTACAAAATACTGCGTGTCCTCTTGCTTCATACCTTGCACCGTTGCCACCCGTACACCGCATAATCTGATGTGCCTGCGTCTGACATTCGGGGCGAAGCACCTCTGCCTTAATAACAATTATTTTGCCTTCATAATTTTGGCTTGATGAAGTATCGCACATATCGGCTGTGATAAAGCCTTTTGGCATATCTTTTTCAGCAATTTTAACTTTTTCAATCTGCTCATTTAATCTGCACAAAAAACTCTTTGCAAGCTCAATAAAGCTATTGCTTACAACAGAATTTGTATATCTTTCAAAAAGGTCATTGCGTTCACAGTCGGTCAGCATATAATAATGACCATCCCGGTCGTTCAGATTCATACCAAGTACAATTTCTTTATCACCGATATGTATTGAATTTATGACTTCATATCCGGCAATATATCTTTTTTTATCACTCATTTCTATGTTCACCTTCCATATCTTTAAGGCGTATCGTACTGACAATTCTGTATCCGTGCTTATTTGCAAGAGTCTTTAACTCGGCTATGAGATTTCGCCGTTCCTCTCGCCGCACGGCTTTCATTGCTTCATAGGCGGTAATGTCAGTACAACCGCTGCCGTTAAGTCTGTCGTTTATCTTTTCGCACAATCACTTCACCTCACCGTTCATTCGTTTTAGGCGGCTTCTTCATAACCTCAATAGCCTTGATTTCATCAAGCGCCCGCTTGCAAAAATCTTTTTGTGCCGCAAGCAGATTTGTAAAATAATGTCCCCAAAAATAATCATCTTTGCCTTTGCATTGCCAAGTTACAAAGCTATTCGGATTCTTTTCGTGAACGCCAAGCACAAATTCAGCGCTGCCGACCGTTATTTGATTTACAATAATAAAGCCTTGATTTTTTCGCCATTCCATAATCAATCACTCCGTTTCTTTTTTGTCAGCTTGCCCGGCAGAGATAAAGCAACACATAAATACAATGCCAAGAAAGCCGCCGACTGCAACACCGGATAGGAATATAAGTATAAGTTTTAACATATTCATCGCTCCATTTCATTTTCCCGTTGCCTGCGCCATTTATCAAGCAGCTTCAAGATAATTTCCTCCATCTTTGCTTTTGAATAGCTTTTCGGGAAGTATTTTTTTAATTTTTCCTCGCCAAGCGTAATTTTAACCGTTTCGGGTTTCTGTTCCATCATAATACTGTCAATTACAGCATTGCTTAAATTTCCCTCCTGATGAAATTTTCGCATTTTTCGTGCCTGTGCGATAGAAGGAGAGGTTTCCTCTTTTTCAATGGACTGCATAACCGCCGCTTGCTCCTTTGAGCCGAGATAAGATATTTCAACGGCAGCGTTCATTGCAATTTGGTTATTATCCACCATATCCAAAATAGGATCTATGAGGTTTGTTAAGCGGATGTATCGCCGTATTTGGTCTTTGCTTTCACCGACTTGCTCGCCCAAAATCTCACTTGATTTTTTTCCGTCAAAATTGTGCGCAATTTGCTCACAATTTTCTTTTGTCGGTCTGCCCGCTTTTCTTTTCATAGCTTCTAACTTCATTTGATAGGCAAACGCTTTCTCGCTTGGCAAGATGTGTTCTCGTTGCAAATTACTGTCTACAAGCAAAATTGTAGCAGTATCATCATCAAGGTTTTTTATCACAACAGGAATATCGGTTATCCCGGCAAGCTCACACGCTTTCACTCTGCGATGTCCCGAAAGTATTTCATAGCCGCCGTCCTTGTGTGGTCTTGCAATTACGGGTGTGAGTACGCCGCATTGCTTGATACTCTCGACAAGTGCGTCCATATCTTCATCAAGTTTCACCTTGAACGGTTGCTCCGTAAACGGTTTTAACTCAGATATGGGAACAGGCTTTATTTCTTCGGTGTTCCGCTGTTCCTCGCTCTGAAAAATACTATCGTATGATTTCAGACTTATGTTTAGTCCGTTGCTCATTGTCCATAACCTCCTTTGTTAGATTTCTGTACGCATCGGCAACCTTACCATTTTTGTCGTAGCTGTAAATGCTTTTGCCGACCGCAGAGGTTTCCGCCGCTTTTATCGAAAGCGGTATTTCCGTTTTGAAAACCTTAATGTGGTTGCCATAGGTGTTTCGGATAAGCTGAGATATATCCTTTGCAAGATTTGTGCGACCGTCAACCATAGTCAGCAGTATTCCGTTGATTTTAAGTGTCGGGTTAAGCTGCCGTTTAACCTTTGCAACCGTACTGAGCAACTGTTCAAGCCCTTTTGCCGGAAGGAAATGCGACTGCACGGGAATAATTACCTCATTTGCCGCCGTGAGTGCGTTTATTGTAAGCATACCGAGCGACGGAGTGCAGTCTATCAGCACATAATCGTAATTGTCCTTTATCTGTGAAAGATAATTTTTCAGCACACGCTCACGGCTCATAGTGTTCACCAAAAATGTTTCCATCCCGGAAAGTTCAATGTTTGCCGGAATAAAGTCCACGCCCTCCGAATGATGTAAAATACCCTCACTGTGTTCCGTCGGTTGCTCATTGATGCTCTTTTCCATAAGGCTTGAAATTGTAACCGACAATTCATCGGGATTTGGATAACCCAAGCATTGTGTTAAGCTGCCCTGTGCGTCATAGTCGATTAAAAGCACCTTTTTACCCTCGTTTGCAAGTCCGATACCTAAATTTACGGTAGTTGTTGTTTTGCCTGTTCCGCCTTTCTGATTTGATATTGCGATTATTTTACCCATAAAAACCTTTCCTTTCATTTTCTAATCTTGATATAAGCATTTCTCCGTCAAGCCGTGTTAAGGCACGGAACCATTCGGAACGAAAAAAACGCTTGATTTCTGCTCTGCATTGCGGCGAATATGTATGCCTGTAATCTTTTACCGCTTGCAGAATTATGGCATTTGCCAGCAGTTCGATATTTTCCACATACACCGCCTCCGATTCCTATACATTTGCCATATCGTATTTTACTTTTGCCGCAAACCAATTATCTGCCGTTTCAAACGACCGATAAATCGTTGTAATTAAAAATGCCCGGATATTCCGGACATCTGATGTGTTGCTCCGCAGGGCGAAGTCTATATATTCAATATGCGACGAGTCAATTTTTAAAAATCTGCTCTTTACAACCTCGTGAGGATATTCCTGTTTGTTTATGCGGATTGTCGGCTCGTCGCTGCATACCACATCGACCATAATTGCCACAATTTCATCAAGCCACGCCTTACTGTACCTTTCCGAGATAATGTCATAGTCAATGTTTTTCTTGATTAGCTTTTCATACTTTCGCCGATTTTCTATCCATCGTATCGTATCAATGCCTTTTGGTGCAGGCAAGGGAGGAGAGTTATTCTCATTTCCACGATTGATAGGATAGGATATGATTTCAGTATCGCTCGATTCAGTATTATTCTTTTCAGTATCGTTAAAATCAGTATAGTTATTATTAGTATTATTTGAGTATGATTTCGGAACTTCTTGAATTTCGATTTTCATATCTCTTGAAGTATGATTTTCATACTTCTGCAAGTTTGAATTTAATACTTCTTGATTTTCGATATTCATACTTTCGGTATTTTGATTTTCATACCGCTTTTCTTTTGGGTTATGTATAAAGTTTTTTACATAGATTATGTTCGGTCTGCCAAGCCCTTGTCGTTTGCGTTCAATAAGTCCGATTCCGTTTTCAAGCTCGTCAAGCAGCTTTAATGCCTTTTGCCTTGCACAACCGAAATCGCTCAAAATATCATCAATGGTGTAGATAATATATACACGATTTTCCTCGTCAAACCAACAGTTTTTAACCGATAAACTCATCCGGTCGAGCATAAAACTGTATAAGACCTTTGCTTCCACAGATATTCCGGCAAGCGTTTCATCTGTAAACAAGACTTTGGGAATACGGTAAAACGAAAACTGCTCCGCTTGACTTCCGTAAAAATATTCAAATTGTATCGACATTGTTGTGCCTCCTTTCCGTGTGTGATTGCATAAAAAAGAACGCCTTATGGTTTGTTATAAAGCGTTCTCAGTTGATATTTTATTAAATTTTGACCTCCTTTTGCAGGGTATAACTTTTGTCTTTAACTTAACATTACCGTTATTAAAGACGAAAATCTTGTAAATTTCGGGTTGGAAAAAGAACTGAAATATATCAAGATAAATCGCAAAATCCCTGATTTTATGCGGCTTTCACCGTTTGTCTTTATTATACCATAGGGGCATTCGCACGCTTCGTTGTTAATCGAACTTGGCTTTCAGCCTTTGTTAGTATCAGAGAGATTGGGACACGAGAACATTGAAACGACGCTTCAAACGTACTCACATTTGTACCCAAACAAACAGCGTGAAGTAGCTGATAAACTAAGAAGTATCGTATAAATCCGACCGATACAATTTTAATTTATAGTACGCTTTTAGTACGCTTAACGATTTTAAGTCCCCGAAAAGCCCCATTTTATGCGGGTTTCAGGGGATTTAGTCGTTATTCCCACTCGATAGTAGCCGGAGGTTTGGAGGTGATGTCGTAGACGATACGGTTTATATGAGGGACTTCGTTGACAATGCGATTGGATACTCTCTCTAAAACGTCGTAAGGAATGCGCGCCCAGTCCGCCGTCATAAAGTCGGTTGTGGTCACGGCGCGGAGAGCAATTGTGTAATCGTAGGTGCGTTCGTCCCCCATCACGCCAACGCTTCGCATGTCGGTAATCACGGCAAAGTACTGATTTATGTTTCTGTCAAGTTTGGCGACTGATAATTCCTCGCGGAAAATCGCGTCTGCTTCACGCAAGATATCAAGTTTGTCTTTCGTAATGCAGCCTATTACTCTTACGGCGAGCCCGGGTCCGGGGAACGGTTGACGCCACACAAGATTGTCCGGAATACCAAGCGCAGTACCGAGTGCGCGAACCTCGTCCTTAAAAAGCATACGCAAAGGCTCCACAATTTCCTTAAATTTAATGACGTCGGGAAGCGCACCCACATTATGATGACTTTTGATTTTTGCGCTTTTTCCGCTGCCGGATTCAACAACATCGGGATAAATAGTGCCTTGGACAAGATAGTCAACCTCGCCGATTTTATTGGCTTCGTCCTCAAAAACGCGAATAAACTCCTCGCCGATAATGCGGCGCTTTTGTTCAGGTTCACGCACGTTGGCAAGTTTTGAGAGGAAGCGTTCCTCGCAGTTGACTCGAATAAGGTTTATGTCAAACTGTTTGGTGAATACTTCTTCGACTTCATCGCCTTCGTTTTTACGTAAAAGACCGTGGTCAACAAATATACACGTGAGATTCTTCCCGACGGCGCGAGACAAAAGCACTGCAGCAACTGAGCTGTCCACCCCGCCTGAGAGCGCGCACAGCACTTTCTTACCGGCGTATTTTTCTTTCGCCTGCGCAATATAGTTTGCAGCGTAGTCTGCCATCTGCCAGTCGCCTTTGCAGCCGCATATGCCGTAGAGGAAATTACGCAGCATGTCAAATCCGCGAGGCGTGTGGTTTACTTCGGGGTGAAACTGCACAGCGTAAAGCTTTTGGGCGGGATTTTCAAATGCGGCTACGGGACAAGTATCAGTCTCGGCCGTAACGCTGAAGCCTGAGGGGACGCTGTCAACATAATATGTATGGCTCATCCAGCATTGAGTTTCGCTTTCCATGTTTTCAAAAAGACGGCTCTGCCCGAGGCGAAGCGTCATTTTGCCGTACTCTCTGCTGTCTGCGCGCTTAACGCTGCCGCCGAGCATATGGCTCATGAGCTGAGCCCCATAGCAAATGCCGAGCACGGGAACGCCAAGCTCAAAGATGGCCTTATCACACATCGGAGCGTCTGAATCGCATACTGTGGCGGGACCACCGGTGAAGATTATTCCCTTGGGTCTGCAGGCGCGAATTTCGTCAATTGTACGTGTATAAGCAAGCACCTCGCAGTAAACGTTCGCTTCGCGTACGCGGCGTGCAATCAGCTGATTGTATTGGCCGCCAAAGTCTATTACCAAAATAGTTTCCTTGTCCATTAAAGCACCTCCGTAAAAATTAAAACCGACGCTTTCTGTGCATCAGATAATTCGTAAGTTCAAATAATAAAAACCATACGATGAGTATGACAAAAGTGTATAATGTAAATTGCAGGCAATTCCAAAGCGCACTGCTATTTCCAATGCAATATACGGCGGCTCTTGCCGCGCCTACTATGAGTACGATAACGCTGCATTTCAAGAATGAAGAGAACACGCTCTTCTCGGTAACAAACGCATTTATCACCGAAACGACTGCCAAGTAAAGAGGTACGAGCATTATTCCGACAATGTCGGCAAGAAACAAAAAGCCCATAAAATAATTAAGCGAGGCAAAGCTTTCGCTTAAGAGAAGCCCTATGTAGCACGCCGCATGATAGCAAAACGGCATATAAAACCAAAAAGGTCTCACGCCAAACACCTCCTAAATAATATAATAACATACTTTTTTCATATTACAAGTTTTTTCGCGCGAAAAAAAGACTGTGATTTGCGTGGAGGGTTACGGGCGTATTGTAAACGCGCAGAATGTCAAAGAGGGCAAGTAACCGCTGTATCTTGTCCACTTTGACATTCATGCGGAGGCCGCTACTTTCAGCCTTTTTTACATACTTATCATTGTGCCGCTCTCGCCTCGAATTGCAAGGGGAGCTTTTTTCAGCGCCGCAATAACACATTTTCTGCCATGCTTGCTTTCGGCAAACTTGATAGCCGCGCGAACCTTTGGAAGCATGCTTCCTGCGGCAAAATGCCCTTCGTCACAATAGCGGCGCGCTTGGTCCGTTGTCATGTGCTCAATCTCGCGCTGATTTTCCCTGCCAAAATTTATTGCCACTCGCTCCACTGCAGTCAGGATGAACAGATACTCAGCGTCTACCATCTGCGCTAAAAGCGCGGCGGAAAAGTCCTTGTCGATAACGGCATCGACACCTTCGTAATCGCCGCTTCCACGGCGGATGACCGGTACGCCACCCCCGCCGCAGGCGATAACGACGAACTCGTTGTCAAGAAGGTTCAGAATCGAATCACGTTCGACAATGTGGACCGGCATGGGGCTTGGAACCATGCGCCGCCAGCCGCGGTTAGCGTCGGGCGCAAACACCTGCCCTGTTTCCTCCATAATTGTTTTTGCCTCTTCTTCGCTGTAATAACCCCCGATGGGTTTTGTCGGGTTTTGAAATGCGCTGTCTGCGGGGTCAACCACCACCTGTGTAACCATTGATGCAACATGCCACGGCATCTTTTGCGCACGCAGCTCGTGTACAATGCCTTTTTGAAGGTGGTAGCCTATATATCCCTGACTCATCGCGGTGCATTCGGGCATCGGCATAACGGGAATTTTAGGGAGTTTTTTTGCACCCTCGGCAAATGCGAGGTTTATCGTGCCCACCTGCGGTCCGTTGCCGTGAGTAAGAATGATTTCATAGCCTTGGGAGATGAGTCCTACGAGCGAGGGCGCGGCATCGGCAATTCGCGCCTGTTGCTCTTGTGCGTTGTCTCCCAAAGCGTTGCCGCCCAGCGCAATGACTATTCGAGACGCCATACAATCACCTCTTGACCGCCGGAATCTGTTGCGTAATGCAGTGAATATTACCTCCGCCAAGCAGAATTTCGCGTGCGTCTATTCCTATAATTTCTCTGTCGGGAAAGGCTTCTTTTAGTGTTTTTGCGGCATTGTCATCGTTTGCATCGCCAAGACGCGGAAAGATGATTGCACCGTTTACAATATAGAAATTTGCATAGGAGGCGGCTAACCTGTCACCCTCTTGCCGCGGGAGAGTACCTTCGACAGCATCTACGCCTTCACTCTCTTCTTTGGTGATGAGTACGGGTTTTGGAAGCATGAGTTTATGAATCTTAATCTTTCTGCCTTTGGCATCACTTTCGCGTTCGAGAATTTCCAGGCATTCTTGACATATTTCATACTGAGGGTCGCTTTTATCCTCGGTCCATGCGAGAATTGCTTCGCCGGGCTTTACAAAAGAGAAGATGTTGTCTACATGGCCGTTTGTTTCATCAAGATATATGCCGCGCTTTAGCCAAATAATTTTCTCAAGGTTGAGATATTCTTTGAGCGTACTTTCAATTTCTTCCTTTGTAAGATGACTGTTGCGCCCTTCGCTCAAAAGACATTCCTCAGTGGTGACGAGAGTTCCTTCGCCATCGACATGAATAGAGCCGCCTTCCAAAATAAACCCTTTTGTGCGATATGAATCCACCCGCTCTATCTCGCAGACCTTCTGCGCAAGCGAATCATCTTTATCCCAAGGAAAGTACAGCCCGTCCACTAAGCCGCCCCATGAATTGAACTCCCAGTCCACGCCGCGTATTTCACTGCCGTTTGTGACAAAGGTGGGACCGCAGTCACGCATCCAGGAGTCGTTGTTGGAAATTTCCACAACGCGGATATTTTCCGGCAGCATATGGCGAGCGTTTGCGTATTGATCATAGTTTACCGCTACGGTGACAGGTTCAAAGCGCGCTATAGCCTTTGCTACCTCCACAAAGGTGTGCTGCGCCATTTTTCCGCCCAGACGCCAATTATCCGGACGCTGAGGCCAAATTATATACGTTCCCGCATGCGGCTCAAATTCGCCGGGCATACGAAACCCGTCGCTTTTAGGGGTAGAGGTTAAAGATTTCATGAAGAAACTTCCTTTCCTGCCTTTGCGGCAATGATTTCTCCTATAACAACAGCGATGATAGTACCTATCAGGAGTGGTATTTTTTCTCCCATCTCAGCGCCGCTAAACGGTATTATGCTGAACAGTACGCTTATGACAAGCAGCACAAGCGGGACATATGTCATCAGCGCAAGGCGTGTGCTGCCGCCGTTTACCTTATACGGGCGCGGTGTTTTGGGGTCTATGCGGCGAAGTTTGAGAAACGCGGGAAACATCAGCACGTATGACAGCAGCAGCGTAATCATGTTAAGCGCGAAAAAACTCCAGAACAAATCCTCGCTCGGAATGAGCGGCGCAATGAGAACGATGGCAGAAGCTATTACGCCGTTGGCAATGTTGGCGCCTTGAGGCATATCACTTTTGCTCTTGTAGGAGAAAACTTTGGGCAGACTGCCCTGTGAAGCCGCGTACTGCGCAACATAGTTAACTCCGAGCGACCATGAAATGAGGTTTGCAATAAGAGTGTAAAGAAACATCAGCCCGAAAAGAATAATCAGAATTCCGCCGCTTGACTGCGTCAAGAGCATGAAGCTCTCAATGAGTCCGCTCGATGCCGACAGCTCCTCTACCGGTATGGCAACGCTTATTCCGAACGCTGCAAGCAGATAGAAAATCGCAATAAACGTACCGCCGAGGATTATGGCGCGCGGTATCTCTTTGCTGGGGTTTTTCATTTGTGAAGCAAACGTTGTCACTACTTCAAAGCCAAGGAAATTGAAAATAATGACCGAAATGTTTGACAAGCTTCCCACATCCAGACCGGGTACAAGCGAAGTGAGGGTAAAAGTATTTGCCGCGCCGCGTGTGACGGCGGCGTATATACCGAGGCCGCCGATAGCGAGCATGATTGCAGCTTTGAAGAAAGCTGCAATATTCAGAATCCATTTGCTTTCGCTTACCGAATAGCTGCTCACGGCGACAACAAGCCATATGAAAAGCAGCTGAATCAAGAGCAACGGGAAAGTGCCGATATTAATACTGAATATCTGCATCAAGACATCGGTGAAGAGTACGGCAAGCGAGCCCATCCACAGCGGAAAGTTAATATAGTAATACCACGCTACTCTGCTGCCCCACTTCACGCCGTAGGCGCGCTTGACCCAGTCGTATATGCCGCCCTCATCTTCGTAGGTAGTTCCCAATTCTGCGGAAATTTGCGCATAGGGCAGGAAAAACCCGATGAGCAGAAATATCCACCAAAAAAACTGCGAATTTCCGATGGCGGCCGCCGGCGCCGCGGACTCTACCACCAGCACTACGCAGACCGCCGCGAGAACTGCGTCGAGCAATCTAAATTTCTTTGCTTTCGGCATAATTACAATACCTTGGACAGGGCGTGGCAGACTTCCGCTTTTACCGCCGCGCTGCGCTCGCTTTCTGAAATTTTATCGCGGAGAAGATAGACCAGAATAGCGCGCATCGCCGTGAGGCGGTTTTCCGCTTCGTCAAAGGCGATAGAGTAATGCGCGTCCAGCACCTCGTCTGTGACCTCTTCACCGCGTGTGGCTGGCAAGCAGTGTAAAAACTTTGCATGAGGCTCTGCTTTTGCCATCATTTGCGCCGTAACTTGATACTTGGGCATAAATATCGCGAGCCGCTCTTCGCGGGAAAGCTCCTTGTCGTAGAGGCCGTACCATACGTCTGTGTATACGAAGTCCGCTCCGCTGAGCGCCGTGTCCTCGTCTTCTGTAACGCTCACGCTGCCGCCGCTTTCGGCACAGTTGCGCTTTCCTATGGCGAGCATGGTTTCAGAAAGCTGTTTTTCTCTGGGTCCGAACTGTACGAAATCCATACCGAGCTTGGTGGTCATCATCATTGTCGAGGCGCAAACCTGCGTAGCATCGCCGACAAAGACTATCTTACAGTCCTCTATTCTTTTACCGCAGGGCAGATGCTCAACCATGGTAGTAGCGTCACCTATTTCCTGTGTAGGATGATTGTAATCTGACATTCCGTTTATCACAGGCACACTTGCACAGCGGGCAAGATTAGCAACGGTTTCGTGCCTGTCCACGCGCGCCATGATAATGTCTACTAAGCGGGAAAGCACTTTTGCCGTGTCCTCCATTGTTTCGTGTCCGCCGAGCTGTATCTGACCCGGGGCTAAATACTGCGCGTGTCCGCCGAGCTGTGCCATTGCCGTTTCAAAAGAAACCCTTGTGCGTGTGGAGCTTTGCTCAAATATCATGCCAAGGTTTTTGTTTTTAAGAAGCGGCGGGTAGTAGCCATGCTTTATGGACTTTTTAATCGCGAGTCCCAGGTCAATCATGTTGAGGATTTCCTCTTTGGTAAAGTCCTGTGTGTCAATAAGATGTTTCAGCATATTTTTACCTCCCGAATTATTCTTCTAACACAGTATTTCCAAAAAAAATGTGAGTATACAAATTTCATGTTTACATTTCAACGTTTTGTGTTATATAATCTTTGCAAGAAACTATTTCGGGAGGGAAACTGCCATGAAAAGAATACGCGAAAGCTTTGACTTCAACTGGATGTTTTACAAGGGAGATTTGGAAATAGGGTACGCCATAAAAGCAGGGTGTACAGGTTCTTTTACGGCCTTAGATAAAAACAAGGACGGAGAATGGACACAGATTGCTTACAGCGACAAAGAGGCTGTGATAGATATTGACGAAAAGCGTTGGACAAAGGTGAGCATACCACACGACTTTATCGTGGGGGGAGATTTTTCACGCGGCGAGTGGGATGCGCAGGGGTTTTTGCCGACCGGCGTGGGATGCTACCGCAAGGTGTTCCGCGTTGAAGAAGACCTTTTCGGAAAGAAGATTTCACTGGAGTTTGAGGGAGTGTCACGCAACTGTACTATATGGTTAAACGGGCATCTTGTATTGAATCATTTTTCCGGATATACGGGCTTTTGGCTTGATATGACGGATTTCTTGAACTACGGCGGCGAGAACGTTATCTTTATCAAAGTGGATGCGCGCGAGTTTGAGGGCTGGTGGTACGAAGGCGCGGGCATATACCGCCACGTTTGGTATACTGTCACCGACAGAGTTCATGTGGGCAGGTGGGGAACGTATGTCACTACACCGCAGATAAGCGAGACACATGCCGATGTCAGGATTGAAGCACAGATTGAAAACGAGACGGCGCACGAAGAGGCAAGCGTTCTGGAAACTGTTATTTATGACGAAAACGGAGGCATTGTGGCTTCCGGTGAAACGAGCGTTGTAATTGCGCCTCAAGGCAAGACTGTAACTGTGCAGAATCTTCGCGTGCCAAAACCCATGCTTTGGGATATTGACAGCCCATGCCTTTATATCGCAAAGAGTACGATAAAAGGACATGATACATACGAGACGGCGTTTGGGATTCGCAAGATAGAATTTACAAAAGAAGGCTTTTTCTTAAACGGGCGCCATGTACTCATAAAAGGGACGTGCAATCATCAGGATTTTGCCGGCGTCGGCTCAGCTCTGCCCGACAGCATAAATGAATATAAGATTAAAAAGCTTTTGGAAATGGGCTCCAACGCATACCGCTCATCGCATCATCCGGCAACACCGGCGCTTTTGGACGCTTGTGACAGGCTGGGAATGCTTGTTATGGACGAGAACCGTAAACTGGACTCGTCTGAGCGCGGGCTTGCGGACATAGACTCGCTGATTCTGCGGGACCGCAACCATCCGAGCATTATCATGTGGTGTTTGGATAACGAGGAGTCAATCCTGGGGACAAAGGTAGGTAAGCAAATTGAAACCACGCTTCGCGACCGCGTACACAGCTTGGACTCTACGCGTCCTACCACAGTGGCGATGAACCACGGCTGGAACGAAAACGGATATGAGGAATGTATGGATATAATGGGATACAATTACGGACAGAGGGGCGAGCAGTATATTAAGGATATGGCCGAATACCCCGACCGTATGATGATATGTACAGAGAGTACAAGCTCCACCACAACGCGCGGGATTTATAAGGACGACACTGAGCGTGGCTACTGCACGAGCTATGAGACGAATCTTGCAAGCTGGTGCTGCACGCACGAAAAATCGTGGCTTGATTTGATTAAGCATCCGAGGCTTACGGGCATATTTGTCTGGACCGGGTTTGACTATCGCGGCGAGCCTACGCCATATTCGTGGCCGTGCGTTAATTCTCACTTCGGAATTATGGACACCTGTGGTCTTCCCAAGGATGCGTACTACTATTACAAATCAGTATGGACCGATAAGCCGATGGTGCATTTTATGCCGCACTGGGATTTGAAGAGAAATGGCGAAAAAGTCAATGTGAGGATATTTTCCAACAGTGAGACAATAGAGCTGAAGCTGAACGGAAAATCACTCGGTGAAAGAGCTATGGTGAAGAATGCGCACCTGGACTGGGAGGTTGAATATGAAGAGGGCGAGATAGAGGCGATAGGCAAAAACGGAGGCGTGCAGGTGTGTGCCTTTTCACGTATGACGTCCGGCGCTCCGTACAAGGTGGAGCTCTGCTGCGAGAGAGAAGATATAAGCTTTGACGGCAGAGACACAGTTGTCGTGCGTGCGTGCGTTACGGACGTGCGCGGAAACGTGGTACCGTTCGCATCGAATGAGATTGAATTTTCCGCGAGCGGCGGGCGCATAATAGGCGTTGGAAACGGAGACCCTGCCGACCATTCGAGCGACAAGTCGCGTTTTCGCCGAGCCTTTAACGGATATTGCGTCGCGCTTGTTCAGGCGACGGGCGAAACGGATAGTTTGACTATATGCGCCGCTTCAAAGGGGCTTGAGGACGCAAGCATATGTTTGAAGAAAAAATAAAAAAGCTGCCTATGCTCCCCGGAGTATATATAATGAAGGATAAAAACGGTAACGTTATATATGTAGGGAAGGCAAAAAAATTAAAGAACAGAGTAAAGCAGTATTTTGCGAAAACTTCTACACACACGCCCAAGGTGGCGGCTATGGTGGAGAAGGTGGCGGATTTTGAGTACGTGATATGCGACAGTGAGATTGAGGCGCTGGTTTTAGAGTGCAATCTGATTAAGGAAAACCGGCCCCGCTATAATTCATTGCTCAAGGATGACAAGCATTATCCTTATTTGAAAATTACAAATGAGGATTTTCCGCGTCTGCTCTATGTTCGCCGCATAGAGAAAGACGGCGCGCGTTACTTCGGACCGTATCCGAGCGGGTTTTCAATACGTGAGACATACGACCTTATCCGCCGCGTGTTCGCGATAGCGCATTGCAAGAAACGTTTTCCGGAGTCAATAGGAAAAGATCGCCCCTGTCTATATCATGCTATGGGGCGCTGCTGCGCCCCATGTGCGGGAAATGTTTCTTCGGAGGAGTATAAAAAAATATTTGACGATATCACCAAGCTGCTAGAGGGCAGGGAGAAAGAACTTATCTCAAGCCTCGACGCGAAAATGAGGCTTGCGTCTGACAGTCTGGAATTTGAAAAGGCGGCGTCTTTGCGCGACGCGATTGCATCAATAAAACATTTGAGCGACAGTCAAAAAGTTATATACGCAAAAAGCGCCGATACCGATGTATTTGCTGCCGCTGCGCTTGACACGATGGCGTATGCAGAGGCTTTTTACATCAGAAACGGCAAAATGGTGGGCAGGGGCGAGTTTGACCTTTCCGGCAGTGAAGCGGTTGATGAGGCCGCTGCATTATCCGATTTTTTGTTGCAGTACTATTCGGGAGAGGCCGCAGTTCCCAAACGAGTCATACTCTCGCACAAAATAGAGGATGCCGACACTCTTGCGCAGTTCCTTTCGCAAAAGAGAGGAAACAAGGTCACGGTGAAGACGCCTGAGCGAGGCGAACATAAAAAGCTTGCGGAAATGGCATATAAAAACGCGCAGAAGGCGATTGAAAATGCCCGGACACAAGCGCAGGAGGAGAAGCTGAAGGCGCGGGCTGTGGTAATGCTTGCCAAGGCGCTGCACCTTGATGTCATTCCTGACAAGATAGAGGCATATGACATTTCGCACACTTCAGGAACGCAGACAGTAGGCTCTATGGTTGTGTTCAAGGCGGGCAAAAGCCGCCGCAGCGAATATAAGAGGTTCAAAATAAAAACCGTTGTCGGAGCAAATGACGTAGCGTGTATTCAAGAGGTACTCACCAGGAGGTTTACCCACAAAGGGGACGGTTTTGACGAGCTTCCGGATTTGCTGCTCGTAGACGGCGGGCTTCCGCAGCTTAACGCGGCCTTAGAGGCGCTTGAGGAGCTGAATTTAGACATTCCCGTTTTCGGCATGGTCAAAGACGACAGACACAAGACACGAGATGTATTGGCGCGCGAGGGAGAGGTGCATTTGAAGCCGACAAGCGCGGAGTTCAGGCTGGTAAGCGCTATTCAAGACGAGGTACACCGCTTTGCAATAGAGTATCATCGCCAGTTGCGTTCAAAGCGCATGGCAGAATCAGAGCTTGACGCAATCTCCGGCGTGGGAAAGGTGAGAAAAAAAGCGCTTTTGAACCGCTTCAAAAGCGTGCGCGCAATCAGAGATGCGACAGAGGAGGAGCTTGCCGAGGTAAAGGGCATAGATAAGCGAACCGCGAAGGCAATCAAAGATGCACTTCGCGGTGAGAAAGATTAGCTAAAATACCGGTATCTTCAAAGTCGAAAATTATTTTATATGCGGTAAGCGCCTGACCGCCGCCGCTTTTTGCTCCGTATTTCGTATCGCCGACTATCGGGCAGCCCAGATACGAGCAAAGCGCACGGATTTGGTGGCTTCGCCCGGTGTGAAGCTCAACCTCGAGGACGCTGACGGCGCCTCGCGAAAGAACACGGTACGATGTTTTTGTGTATTTGCCGCCGTCTTTAACGACGGCGCTTTTGTTGCGGAAAGCGTCTTTTTCAATATACCCTTCCACAGTGTCAAAATCCTTGGAGGGGGCGCCTTCTGTTTGGCAAATATAAAACTTACGCACCCGGCGCGCTCTTATATATGAGTTCATCGCGCGCAGTGCGGCGGCGTTTTTTGCGCCGATAACAAGTCCGGAGGTGTTGACGTCAAGACGGTTGCAAAGCGCGGGAGAGAAGCTTTGCTCATTTTCGGGCGAGTAGACGCCCTGATTAAGCAGATATGTTTTGAACATATCGACAAGCGTTTCGTTTTTTTTCACCCCGCCGCTTTGACAGGGGACTCCGCATGGCTTGTTTATCACGGCTATGTTTTCGTCCTCGTAAATAATTTCAATAGCGCGCTTCGCCTTTGTAAACCCTTTTTCGGCAAAACAGTCGTCAGGAAGATAAACGCGCACAATATCTCCTTCCTCTAAAATTCGCGCCGCCTCAGCGCGTGCAGAGTTGATTTTTATGTCTTTCCTGCGTATGGCCTTGTAAATTAAGGCGCGCGGTACGCCCAGCTTTTCCAAAAATTTGTCGCACCGCTGCGCGGCATCGTTTTTATTGATGAAAAATTCACGCATATTCTCACCTCGGATACATTATATATTGTGTTTAATGGCACGTCAACACAATTATGTTGTCAAATTGCACAACACATTGCGCAAAAAGGCGCTGCGATGTTTGCAAAGGTGCCGAAATTTAGCATTTTACAAAAAAATAAATAAAAATGCTTGCAATTTTTTTTTAGTTGAGGTATAGTAAAACGGCTGTGACATGACAGACGATGAAGCGGGAGGTTGCTGCCCTTAGGGACAGGTTTTTCCGTGGAGAATGTCCGGTTCGCGAAATCGGGCGGCAGTCACTGTACAACATGATATTTGCGCCGTATACAGCGCAATAACACCATGTGGTACCCGGAACAGTATTCCGGGTTTTGGTTTGACCGGGAATGAAACACCCGGCAAGGTGTACAGTTGTCATATACGTCACAAGAAAAACTTTTAGGAGGCATATGTATGGCAGCGAAACAGAAAGTAAGAATCAGATTGAAGGCGTATGATCACGTGCTTCTTGACCAGTCCGCAGAAAAAATTGCGGAAACCGCCAAGAGAACGGACGCCAAGGTATCGGGTCCGATACCGCTTCCCACAGAGAAAGAGATTATTACAATCCTCAGAGCGGTGCACAAGTACAAGGACAGCCGTGAGCAGTTTGAGCAGAGAACTCACAAAAGGCTTATAGACATCCTTGACCCCACGCCCAAGACGATGGATGCACTCGGAAAACTTGACGTGCCGGCAGGTGTGAGCATCGACATAAAAATTATCGACGCGGCGGCCAAGAAAAAAAGCTCAAAGAGCGCGGCGTCTCCCGCTAAAAAGAAGACGGGCAAATAATTGCGCACAGAGGTCAATGTTGGCGCGCAGCGCCAACCAATAACCATTTATAAGGAGGATATACAATATGCAAAAGGCAATTATCGGAAAGAAGATAGGCATGACTCAAATCTTCACACCAGAAGGAAAAGTAGTTCCGGTTACGGTAATTGAAGCGGGTCCCTGTTCGGTCGTGCAGAAAAAGACCGTTGAAAAGGACGGATATGAAGCGCTTCAGCTCGGATACGGAGCAGTTTCGGAAAAGCATGTTTCCAAGCCCCTGCGCGGGCATTTCGCAAAGGCAGGAGTTACGCTTAAAAAGGTTCTGCGTGAGTTTGCGCTTGAAGGCGAATACAACGTGGGCGATGAAATTAAGTGCGACTTGTTTGCGGATGGGGATAAAGTTGACGTAACGGGTATAAGCAAAGGTAAGGGATACGCCGGTACGGTAAAAAGGTGGGGCACGCACCGCGGACCTATGACGCACGGCAGCGGCTATCACAGAGGCCCCGGCTCCATGGGCGCTTGCTCGACGCCTTCGCGCGTTATGAAAGGAAAGAAGCTTGCGGGACACATGGGCGTTGAAAAGGTTACAATTTTGAACCTTGATGTTGTAAGAGTAGATGCGGAGAGAAATCTTCTGCTTGTGCGCGGCGCCATTCCGGGTCCCAAGGGCGGAATTGTTACCGTAAGAAACGCAGTTAAGGCGTAAAGCCGTAAGACGGAAAGGAGATGTAAACTATGCCTAAGGCAGCATTATATAATATGCAGGGCAGTCAGATTGGCGAGGTTGACCTTCCGGAAACTTGCTTCGGAGTGCAGGTTAACGAGAGCGCGATTCACGCGACGGTTGTAAACTACCTTGCAAATCAGAGACAGGGTACACAGAGCACAAAAACCCGCACGGAAGTTGCGGGCGGCGGCAAGAAACCTTTCAGACAGAAGGGAACAGGCCGCGCAAGGCAGGGCAGCACACGCGCTCCGCAGTGGTACAAGGGCGGCGTTGCGCTCGGACCTAAGCCGAGAGACTATTCGTATTCCATAAACAAGAAAGTTAAGAGGCTCGCGCTTATCAGCGCACTCAGTGCAAAAGCGGCGGAAAATGAGGTTAAGGTAATAGACGATATTAAGCTGGACGAAATTAAGACGGCGAATATAGTGAAGCTATTAAAGGAAATTGGCGTTGCGGGCAAAGCTCTCATCGTTACAAAAGATAAAAATGAGAACGTGTATCTTTCCGCGAGAAACATAAAAGGTGTTAAGGCAAGCTTCATAGGTATGCTTAATGTTTATGATATTCTCAACCACACTGACTTCATTGTTTCACAGGACGCTGTTGACAGACTTGAGGAGGTGTATGCGTAATGGAAGCTTATGATATCATCAGAAAGCCTATCATTACCGAACATTCAATGGAGCAAATGGCGGAACGCAAGTACACGTTTGAGGTTGACAAAAGAGCCGGCAAAATTGAAATCAGGAAAGCGATAGAGGAAATCTTTGGCGTCAAGGTTGAAAAGGTCACAACAATGAATGTTCTCGGTAAGGAAAAGAGAATGGGTGCGAACAGTGGGATGCGTCCCGATTGGAAAAAAGCCATAGTTAAACTGACCGAGGATAGCAAGTCGATAGAGTTCTTCGAAGGACTAATCTAAGAGGAGAGTGAACTGAATGCCTATAAAGAAATATAAGCCGACTTCTCCGGCGCGCAGACAGATGACGGTTTCCACGTTTGAGGAAATCACAAAAACTACTCCGGAGAGATCGTTGGTAGAGCCGCTTAATAAAAGTGCCGGCAGAAATTCATACGGCAGAATCACCGTTCGTCACCGTGGCGGCGGCAACAAGAGGAAGTACAGGATAATAGATTTCAAACGCGACAAGGTTGACATGATGGCGACCGTGACGGCGATTGAATACGACCCCAACCGCAGCGCTAACATCGCGCTCGTACAGTACGAGGATGGAGAAAAACGCTACATTATTGCTCCGCACGGCATCCGTGTGGGTGACAAGATAGAGTCCTCCGTTCACGCCGATATTCGCCCAGGAAACACTCTCCCGATATCGGCAATCCCGGTAGGCAGCATTATTCACAATATAGAGCTTTCGCCTGGCAAAGGCGGCCAGCTTGTCCGTTCGGCAGGCAACAGCGCGCAGCTTATGGCGAAGGAAAACGGTTATGCTCAGGTGAGACTTCCTTCTGGCGAGGTCAGGATGATAAGACTTGACTGCAAAGCTACTATAGGTCAGGTTGGAAATCTCGACCACGAGAACATTTCTATCGGCAAAGCGGGAAGAAAAAGACATATGGGCTGGCGTCCCACTGTGCGCGGTGTTGTTATGAATCCCAATGACCACCCGCACGGAGGCGGCGAGGGCAAGTCGCCCATAGGAATGCCCAGTCCCGTTACGCCGTGGGGCAAGCCCGCTCTCGGATACAAGACGCGTAAGCATAAGAACCCCACAAACAAGTTCATTGTGAAGCGCCGTAACGAGAAGTAGTAAGGAGGATTGAATAATGAGCAGATCGGTAAAAAAAGGGCCTTTTGCGGAGCCAAAGCTGTTGGCGAGAATTGAGGCCATGAATCAGACGGGCGAGAAGCGCGTTCTTAAAACCTGGTCGCGCAGCTCCACGATTTTTCCCGAAATGGTTAGCCACACAATAGCCGTTCATGACGGGAGAAAGCACGTTCCCGTGTATATAACGGAGGATATGGTAGGTCATAAGCTGGGTGAGTTTGCGCCCACAAGGACCTTCCGCGGTCACGCCGGCGCAAAGAGCGCGGCAACGAAATAGCGCTCTACTAACAAAGTAAGGAGGAAACGACTATGGAGGCTAAGACAGAAGCCAGAGCGGTGCTGCGCTATGCGCGCATATCGCCGCGAAAAGTCAACATTGTAAATAACCTTATCAGAAACAAATCCGTCGGCGAAGCTATGGATATCCTGAAAAACACACCCAAAGCCGCCTCGGAACTGCTTATAAAGCTTCTCGGAAGTGCGGTTGCAAACGCCGAGAACAATTTCGGAATGTCAGCGGATACGCTCTATATTTCAGAGCTTTACGCCAATGCGGGTCCTACGCTTAAGCGTGTACGCCCGAGAGCGCAGGGCAGAGCGTTTAGGATAAGAAAGAGAACAAGCCACATCACACTCGTTGTGAAGGAAAAAGAGTAGAGGAGGCGAACTTAATGGGTCAGAAAGTTAATCCCCACGGCTTAAGGGTGGGTATAATCAAGGATTGGGACTCCAGATGGTACGCCGATGACAAGACTTTCGGCGACAACCTTGTAGAGGACCAGAAAATTCGCACATATCTTAAAAAGAAGCTTTACGCGGCCGGAGTTCCAAGAATTGAAATCGAAAAGGCCGCCAACACGATAAAGCTGTTCATTCACTGCGCAAAGCCCGGTATTGTAATCGGCAAGCAGGGCGCAGACATTGAAAAGCTTAAGGCAGCGCTTTCCGCGATGACCGGAAAAAAAGTGTTTATCAATATCGTGGAAATCAGAGTGCCTGATTTGAACGCACAGCTTGTGGCTGAGTCCATTGCGGCGCAGCTTGAAAAGAGGACATCGTTCCGCCGCGCCATGAAGGGCGCCATGAGCCGTAGTATGAAAATGGGCGCGAAGGGTATCAAAACCTGCTGCAGCGGACGTCTCGGCGGCGCAGAAATAGCCCGCAGCGAGCATTACCATGAGGGGACAATTCCCCTGCAAACGCTTCGTGCGGACATTGATTACGGTTTCTGCGAAGCGAACACCACTTACGGTAAAATAGGCTGCAAAGTCTGGATTTATAAAGGCGAAGTTCTTGAAGGAAAGGCGACGGCGCCCGAAGAGACTATGCCGCGTCCCCCTCAGGAAAGACGCGCACCCAGGCCTAAAAGGGAAGGGGGCCGCAGATAATGTTAATGCCCAAGAGAGTAAAATACAGAAAGCAGTTCCGCGGCAGAATGACAGGAAAGGCGACGCGCGGAACAAAAGTTAACTACGGAGATTTCGGCCTTGTAGCGATTGAACCGGCATGGATAACGAGTAACCAGATAGAGGCGGCTCGTATTGCCATGACCCGTTACGTGAAGCGCGGAGGTCAGGTTTGGATTAAGATATTTCCCGACAAACCCATTACCGAAAAACCGGCTGAGACCCGTATGGGAAGCGGTAAAGGTTCTCCGGAATACTGGGTTGCCGTTGTAAAGCCGGGCAGAGTTATGTTTGAAATAGGCGGCGTTGAAGAAACGTCGGCGCGCGAGGCGCTTCGTCTCGCTATGCATAAGCTGCCAATCAAATGCAAGATTGTTTCCCGCAAGGAACAGGAAACGGAGGCGCAGGCAAATGAAAGTTAAAGAAATACGCGATATGACGACAGAGGAATTGCAGATGAGTCTGTACGACCTCAAAAAGGAATTATTCAACCTTAGATTTCAGCATGCGACAAACCAGCTTGACAATCCTATGCAGATAGGCGACGTTAAGAAAACTATCGCAAGAACATTGACGGTTTTGCGTGAGCGCGAAATTAAGGGAACGGATTGAGGAAGGAGGAGCATCTAAATGACCGAAAGAAATCACCGCAAGGTAAGAATCGGCAGAGTTGTAAGCGATAAGATGGATAAGACTATTGTGGTCGCCATTGAGGACAACGTAAAGCATCCTCTGTACGGAAAAATTGTAAGAAGAACACAAAAAATCAAAGCGCACGACGAGGCGAATGAGTGCGGCATAGGCGATCGCGTTAAGGTTATGGAAACGCGTCCGCTCAGCCATGATAAGAGATGGCGTCTTGTACAGATTATGGAGAAGGCGCGCTAAACTAACCAGAAGGAGTGAAACGACGTGATACAGCAACAAACTCTGTTAAAGGTTGCCGATAACACCGGCGCGAAAGAGCTTATGTGCATACGCGTCCTCGGCGGTTCTTTACGAAGATACGGAAACATCGGAGATGTTATTGTTGCTTCCGTTAAGAAAGCGGCACCGGGCGGCGTAGTTAAAAAGGGCGAGGTTGTCAGAGCTGTTATAGTCCGTTCCGTTACGGGCGTTAAGCGTTCGGACGGCAGCTATATCAAGTTTGACGAGAACGCCGCCGTTATTATAAAAGATGATAAGAGCCCCAGGGGTACACGTATTTTCGGACCGATTGCCAGAGAACTTCGTGATAACGATTACATGAAAATTCTCTCGCTCGCTCCGGAAGTGCTGTAAGGGAGGTAGCGGCAATGAGTAAAAGAATTCATATTAAAAAAGGCGATCAGGTTCTTGTAATATCAGGTGACGACAAGGGCAAGAAAGGTAAAGTGTTGAGTGTTATTCCCTCCAAAGGCCGAGTAGTTGTCGAGGGCATCAATATGGTCACCAAACATAAAAAACCCCGCAGTCAGACGGACGTAGGCGGCATAATCCACCAAGAGGCGCCTATTTCCGCGACAAAGGTAATGCATATATGCGACAAGTGCAAAAAAGCCACACCAATTGGGTATATGATTCTTGAGGATGGCTCTAAGGTGCGCAAGTGCAGAAAATGCAACGAAACTTTTGGTGACTGATTATTGAAAGGAGGTAAAGACCAATGTCAACAGTAGCAACGCTTTACAAAGAAGAGATAGCTCCTGCTCTTATGAAAAAGTTCGGATACAAGAGCACAATGCAGATACCTAAGCTTGATAAAGTGGTTATTAACATTGGTGTGGGCGAGGCCAAGGATAATCCCAAGGCGCTTGAAGCCGCAGCAGGCGACGTTGCCATGATTACCGGCCAGAAGCCTGTTATAACTAAGGCTAAAAAGTCTGTTGCGAATTTCAAACTCAGAGCAGGCATGAATATCGGTGTGAAGGTAACGCTTCGCGGCGAGAAAATGTACGAATTTGTAGACAGGCTCTTTAACATTGCTCTTCCGAGAGTTAGAGATTTCCGCGGTATTAACCCCAACGCGTTTGACGGCCGCGGCAACTATTCCCTCGGTATAAAGGAGCAGCTCATATTCCCTGAAATTGATTATGATAAGATTGACAAAATCAGGGGCATGGATATCATATTTGTTACCACAGCTAAAACAGACGTAGAGGCGCGTGAGTTGTTAATGCTCATGGGTGCGCCCTTTACCAGAAGCTGAGGGGAGGTTTTATACAGTGGCAAAAAAATCAATGATTTTGAAGCAGCAAAAGCCCGCCAAATTTTCAACGCGTGCGTATACGCGCTGCAAAATTTGCGGCAGACCCCATGCGTATCTGCGCAAGTACGGAATTTGCCGTATTTGCTTCAGAGAACTTGCGTATAAAGGTCAAATCCCCGGAGTCAGGAAGGCCAGTTGGTAATAAGCTTTTGGAAAAGGAGGTTTACTCATGCAGATAACAGATCCTATCGCGGATATGCTTACCCGCATACGGAATGCTAACAGTGCTAAGCATGCGACGGTTGACGTACCCGCTTCCAATATGAAAAAGTCCATAGCTCAAATCCTCAAGGATGAAGGCTATATAAAGGACTTTGTTGTGACGGAGGACGGTCGTCAGGGCATGATTACAATAACGCTTAAATACGGAGCTAACAAAGAGAAGGTTATTTCGGGTCTTGAGAGAGTTTCCAAGCCCGGACTGCGCGTGTATGCCGGCAGGGAAGAACTTCCCAGAGTTTTGAAGGGGCTTGGCATAGCAATTATCTCAACTTCAAAAGGCGTTATGACGGATAAGGCGGCGCGAGCCGAAGGGATGGGCGGAGAAGTTCTCGCGTTCATCTGGTAATCAATTATTTAGTTAGGTGGTGAAGTCAAAATGTCGAGAATAGGTAAAATGCCTATCACCGTACCTGCCGGTGTGGATGTAAAAATCGCAGACGGCAATGTTGTGACGGTAAAGGGACCCAAGGGTACGCTTTGCCAGGCGCTTCACGGTGACATGCTCATAAAGCAGGAAGGCGACGTTCTCACGGTAGAGCGTCCGAACGATGAAAAGAAAAACAAATCTCTTCACGGACTTACAAGAAGTCTTCTCGCAAATATGGTACACGGCGTAACAGAGGGCTTTTCAAAACAGCTTGAGATAAACGGCGTGGGCTACAGAGCGCAGAAGCAGGGCAATAAACTCGTTCTCAATCTTGGCTACTCACATCCCGTTGAAATGGATGCTGTCGATGGAATCACCGTTGACGTGCCGGCTCCCAATACGATTATTGTGTCGGGTGCGGATAAGCAGGTTGTGGGCGAAGTAGCCGCAAAGATAAGAGAGAAGCGTCCGCCGGAGCCTTATAAGGGTAAGGGAATTAAGTATTCCGATGAGCGCATAATCCGTAAGGAAGGCAAGGCCGGTAAGGCTAAGAAATAAGAGAGGAGATTTAAGATGGTCAGTAAGCCGAGCAGCAATAAGGCGAGACTTAAAAGACACGGCAGAATCCGCCAACATATCAGCGGCACTCAGCAGCGCCCGCGTCTTTGCGTCTTTCGCAGTCTTAAAAATATCTATGTTCAGGTCATTGACGATGTTAAAGGCGTAACTCTCGTGTCCGCCTCCAGCCTTGAATTGAAGGATACTTACGGCGGAAACAAGAGCGCAGCTAAAGAAGTTGGAAAGCTGATTGCACAAAAGGCGACCGAGAAAGGCATCAGCGAGGTTATATTTGACCGCGGCGGCTATATTTATCATGGCAGAGTGGCAGAGCTCGCGGCAGGCGCCCGAGAGGGCGGTCTGAAATTCTAACAGAAGGAGGGAGATTATGTCAGAGCGTATTGACGCATCAGCAATCGAAATTAAGGAAAAACTCGTTCATATAAACCGCGTTGCAAAAGTTGTAAAGGGCGGAAGAACCTTCCGTTTCAGCGCGCTGATTGTCGTTGGAGACGAAAATGGCCACGTTGGTTGCGGGTTAGGCAAGGCGGCCGAAATTCCCGATGCTATTCGCAAGGGTATTGAGGACGCAAAGAAGAACATGGTTTCTGTTCCTCTGTTGGGTTCTACCATTCCGCACGAAACTATCGGAGAATTCGGCGCGGGCAAAGTTTTGCTTAAGCCTGCCAAGGAAGGTACCGGAGTTATTGCCGGCGGCGCTGTAAGAGCGGTTGTGGAGCTTTGCGGAATTAAAGACATCAGGACAAAGTGCCTCCGTTCAAACAATCCGAGAAATGTTGTTAAAGCTACAATCGAGGGCCTTTCCTCGCTCAAGTGTGCGGAAGAAGTTTCGCGTTTGCGCGGTAAAGCCATCGAGGAACTATAAGGAGGAGTAACAAATGGCAAAGCTTAAAATTACTCTGAAAAAGAGCGTAATCGGCTGCAAGGACGACCAGATAGCTACCGTGAAAGCTCTCGGACTCAAAAAAATACGCAATACGGTGGAACTTAACGACACTCCGCAAATTCGCGGCATGGTTAAGAAGGTCATCCACCTGATTGATTGTGAAGAAATCTAACTTTAGGGAGGAGGAGCAGCGATGAAACTCTATGAGCTGAAAGCCGCGCCCGGCAGTACTTCCAAGCCCAAACGCAAGGGCAGAGGTCCCGGCAGCGGCAACGGCAAGACGGCGGGACGCGGTCATAAGGGTCAGAACGCAAGGTCCGGCGGCGGAGTAAGGCCGGGGTTTGAAGGCGGACAGATGCCTTTGTACAGGCGCTTGCCTAAGCGTGGTTTCACAAATATTTTTGCTAAAAAATATGTTGAAATCAATGTTTCGGAGCTCGATAAATTTGAAGACGGCCAGACGATTGACGCAGATGTACTCAAGGAAGCTGGCGTCATAAAGAAAATATGCGACGGCGTTGTTGTAATGGGCAGAGGCGAGATTACTAAGAAGCTTACCGTACAGGCCGCAAGATTTACAAAAGGCGCTCAAGCGAAGATTGAGGCCGCCGGCGGGAAGGCGGAGGTGATCTAAGTGTTTCAAACACTCAGAAACGCGTGGAAGATTCCCGACCTCAGGAAAAAAATCCTCTACACGGTATTTTTGCTTGTAGTATTCCGTTTTGGAAGCCATATTCCCGTGCCGTGGATTGACTCGGCCGCGATTTCTACGTGGCTTGATTCTGCGGATGGCAACTCGCTTTTCAATCTGCTTGATATGTTTTCGGGCGGTGCGTTCTCAAACGCAACGATTTTTGCGATGTCCATCTCGCCGTATATCAACAGCTCCATTATTATGCAGCTGTTAACCGTTGCCATTCCCGCTCTTGAGAGAATGTCAAAGGAAGGCGAAGAAGGCAGAAAGAAAATCACCCAGATTACACGTTGGCTTACGGTTGTTCTCGCGGCGCTTCAGGCATTCGGTCTGTATGTTACGCTGCACAACCAAAGCGCGATTAACGTACCTGCGGGACTCCCCGGCTGGCTTGTTGCGCTGACGATTGTCCTTGCTTTTACGGCCGGTACAGCGTTCCTCATGTGGCTGGGCGAGGAAATCACGGGTAAGGGTATAGGAAACGGCATTTCAATGCTTATCTTTGCCGGTATTGTTGCGAGAATACCGACGATGGCGTATTCCGCGTATAACAATTTCAGCGAGTGGTACTGGCTTGTTCTGCTTTTAGTTTACGCACTTGTCTCCATCATGTTTGTGGTGCTTGTGAACAGTGCGGAGCGCCGCCTTCCGGTGCAGTACGCGAAGCGTGTTGTGGGACGTAAGATGTATGGCGGTCAGTCAAGCTATATTCCGATTAAAGTCGCAATGGCGGGTGTTATTCCGATTATATTTGCAATGTCTATCATGAGCTTCCCCGGCACGCTTGCAATGCTTTTTGGGCAGAGCAACGGCGGTGTGCTTATGGACATTTCCAACTTTATAACGGGCGGCGCGCTGTATCCGCTGCTGTACTTCCTTTTGATTGTCGGATTCACATATTTCTACACGTCAATCACGTTTAACCCCGTAGAGGTTTCCAATAATATCAAAAAGAACAACGGCGCTATTCCGGGACTTCGCCCGGGCAAGCCCACAAGCGATTACATTGCCAAGGTGCTCTCACGTATTACTTTGGCGGGCGCAATATTCCTTGCAATCGTTGCGGTGCTTCCGATTATTATTTCGCTCTTCACAGGAAAGGCTCTGGCAGAGCTTACACTTTCGGGAACCTCACTGCTCATCGTTGTAGGCGTTGCGCTTGAAACAGTTAAGCAGATAGAGTCGCAGATGCTTATGCGCCACTACAAAGGCTTCTTGGAATAGGATTGGTTTAAGATGAAACTCATTATTTTGGGCGCGCCGGGTTCCGGCAAGGGAACACAAGCTGAAAAGATTTCTCAAAAGCTTGGTATTCCCGCAATCTCCACCGGCGCCATAATACGCGAGACCGTTGCCGAGGGAACGCCTGCCGGAAAGGCGGCGCAAAAGTATATAGAGAGCGGTAACCTTCTGCCGGACGATGTCATAATCGCCATGATAGAAGAAAGGCTTGCTCAGCCAGATTGTTCAAACGGCTATATTCTTGATGGCTTCCCTCGCACGCTGCCCCAGGCAGAGGCTGCAGAGAAGATGGGTATTGAGGTTGACAAGGTACTCAGCATGGAGGTTGCTGACAGCGCTATTGTAGAGCGATTGTCGGGCCGACGTGAATGTGAAGCTTGCCACACCCCGTACCATGTCCTGTTTAACGCACCGGCAAAGGAAAATGTGTGCGACAAGTGCGCGGGCAGGCTCATCTGCCGAAAGGATGACGAGCCGGAAACGATTCAAAAAAGACTTAATGTATATCATACTCAGACAGAACCGCTTAAGGAGTTTTACGAGAAGAAGGGTTTGCTCGTAACGGCGCGCGGACACGAGGAAATATCCGATACCACGAAGGAAGTTTTCTCCGTACTGGGTATATGATTGAAGGCGCAGTATGATTAAACTCAAAACGGCAAGCGATATACGGAAGATGGAAAAGAGCGGGCAAATAGTGGCGATGGCTCTTGAAGCGGCGAAAAACACTATAGCGGTCGGGATGACGACGCAGCATTTGTGCTCCGAGGTGGAAAACGCCATTCGTTCGCAAGGCGCGGTACCGTCGTTTCTTGGGTATCACGGATACCCCGCTGCATGTTGTATTTCTATTAACGATGAGGTTGTGCATGGTATCCCTTCCAAGTCGCGGATTATCTGTGACGGCGACATTGTGAGTGTTGACGTGGGCGCCCTTTACGATGGATTTCATGGCGATGCCGCGAGGACTTTTGCAGTCGGCAGCGTTTCCGATGAAGCGAGACGCCTTATAGAAGTTACGGAAAAATGCTTTTTTGCCGGCGCGCAGATGGCGCGCCCCGGAAACCACATCTCAGATATCTCACTCGCCGTACAGACACTTGCCGAGAGCGAGGGCTACGGCGTGGTGCGTGAGCTGGTGGGACACGGTATCGGTCAAGACATGCATGAGGACCCGGAGGTTCCGAACTTCAAAGGTGTTGGACGCGGAGTGCGATTGGTGAAGGGAATGACGATAGCTGTTGAGCCCATGATAAATATGGGCGGCAAAGAAGTCGTATTCTCCCAGACCGATGGCTGGACCGTTACTACCAAGGACGGGTCGCTTTCGGCTCATTACGAAAACACCATGGCAATTACGTCGGAAGGGCCTCTGATATTAACGGTTTTGAGGTGAAACGATGCTTGAATGCGGATGTGTTGTTCGTTCGCTTTCGGGACATGACGCAGGCGGGTGCTTCGTGGTGCTGCGATGCGGAAACGGTTTCGCATATGTGTGCGACGGAGCGCGAAGGCGGTTTGAGTGCCCTAAGCGTAAGAATGCAAAGCATCTTAAGCTTCTTGATGTGCAAAAGGTGCAGAGCGCCCAGTGCGACGCGCATGTGAGGCGCGCCTTAAAGAGCATCGGAGCGGTACGCACAAGAGGATATTTCAGATTAAAGGAGGAAGGCTGCTTTGTCTAAGGAAGATGTAATTGAAATGGAAGGCACAGTTCTTGAATCGCTGCCCAACGCAATGTTTCAGGTAGAGCTTCTGAACGGGCACAGGATTTTAGCTCATATTTCAGGCAAGCTGAGGATGAATTATATTCGTATCCTGCCCGGCGACAAGGTTACGGTAGAGCTTTCTCCCTATGACCTTAAGCGCGGCAGAATAACTTGGCGTGCAAAATAAAGCAAGGAGGTAATTTTGATGAAGGTAAGGCCTTCGGTAAAACCCATTTGCGAAAAATGCAAAATCATCAAAAGAAAAGGCAAAATTATGATAATCTGCGAGAACCCCAAGCATAAGCAAAAACAAGGCTAAGCCAAACGCAGACGCGGCTGAAACGCTTATAGGGCGTTTGTTTGCAAGAGGCTGATTAATTGTAAGCAAAAAAGCGGTGTACGGCTTGAAAGAGAGCGCAGTGAGTGCTTTGTTTCAAGTTGGGAGTCTAAAGAAAGGATTGATTTATTGTATGGCAAGAATCGCCGGTGTTGATTTGCCCAGAGAAAAGCGTGTTGAGATTGGTCTCACATACGTTTACGGCATAGGCAGAAGCAGCGCTAATAAAATCCTTGCGGAGACGGGCGTTAATCCCGATACCCGAGTAAAGGATTTAACCGAAGAAGAATTGGCAAAGCTGCGCGACGCTATTGACAAAGAGTATACGGTTGAGGGTGACCTCCGCCGTGAGCGTGCTCTTGATATTAAGCGTCTTATCGAGATAGGCTGCTATCGCGGTATCCGTCACAGAAAGGGACTTCCCGTTCGTGGACAGAGAACTAAGACAAATGCCCGTACGAGAAAAGGTCCCAAGCGCACAATAGCTAACAAGAAGAAGTAAGGAGGAACGCGATATGGCTAAAACAGTAAAGCGTACTGTGCGCAAGCGCAAGGAGCGCAAGAATATTGAGCGCGGCGCAGCGCATATTCGCAGTACATTCAACAATACTATTGTCACAATGACAGATGTTAATGGCAACGCGCTTTCGTGGGCTTCTGCGGGTGGTTTGGGATTCCGCGGCTCAAGGAAGAGCACGCCCTTTGCTGCTCAGATGGCGGCGGAAACTGCGGCAAAGGCTGCTATGGAGCACGGCCTGAAAGCAGTTGAGGTTTATGTAAAAGGGCCGGGAGCCGGTCGTGAAGCCGCTATTCGCGCGCTTCAGGCGGCAGGACTTGAAGTTAGCATGATAAAGGACGTTACGCCAATTCCGCATAACGGCTGCCGTCCGCCGAAGAGAAGAAGAGTTTGATGGAGGTGTACTAATATGGCTAGATATACTGGTGCGGTGTGCAAGCTTTGCCGCCGCGAAGGTCAGAAGCTTTTCCTCAAGGGCGACCGCTGCTATACAGATAAATGCGCTTTTGTCAAGAGGAGCTTTGCGCCCGGTCAGCACGGACAGGGCAGAAAAAAAGTTTCCGAGTACGGACTTCAGCTTCGTGAAAAGCAGAAGGTTAAGAGGTATTACGGAGTTTTAGAGAGCCAGTTTGCCAACTATTTTGAGATGGCGAACGCGCAAAAGGGAATTACGGGCGAGAACTTGCTCACAATTCTTGAGAGCCGGTTGGACAATGTCGTTTACAAGGCAGGCTTCGCTTTTTCTCACGCAGAGGCGAGGCAGCTTGTCCGTCACGGGCATTTCACCGTTAACGGAAGCCGTGTAAACATTCCGTCTTATCTGGTAAAAGAGGGCGATGTTATTGCTATTGCCAACAAGAGCAAGTCTTCCGAGAAGATAAAGACCGTGCTTGAGAGTGCGGGCGGCAAGGTAGTGCCTGCATGGCTTGATGTAGATGCCGAGGCGGGTACCGTAAAAATCCTCAATCTTGCAAAGCGCGAGGACATTGACCTGCCCGTCAACGAAACTCTTATCGTCGAGTTGTACTCCAAGTAATACCCTATTCACTGTTTAATTAAATAAATAAGTAGGAGGGCTTATCTTTAATGAATGATTTGAGATTTGAAAAGCCTCATCTTGAGAAAGTTGAGCTTTCGGAAGACGGTTCCTACGGAAAGTACACGGTAGCGCCGCTTCAGCGCGGCTACGGTACTACGCTTGGAAACTCGCTGCGCCGCATGATGCTCTCGTCGCTTGAGGGCGCGGCAGTAACCTCCATTAAGATTGACGGTGTTCTGCACGAGTTCTCCATAGTTCCCGGTGTTACGGAGGACATTTCGGAGATCGTACTCAACATTAAACAACTTATTATAAAGCTCCATTGCGACGGCCCCAAAACGGTATACATCGAAGCCGAAGGCGCCGGCGAGATTTGTGCTCGCGATATAAAGGCAGATGCTGATGTGGAAATAATCAATCAGGATCTTCACATTGCGACACTTAATGAAGATGCGAAACTTTATATGGAGATTACCATAGGAAAAGGCAGAGGCTACGTTTCTGCCGAGAGGAACAAGGCGATGGGTCAGCCCTTTATCGGCCTTATTCCGGTTGATTCCATTTACACCCCCGTACCCAAGGTGAATTACTATGTGGAGAACACCAGAGTGGGGCAAAATACGGATTATGACAAGCTTACAATTGAAGTCTGGACCAACGGTACAAAGACTGCGGACGAGGCGATAAGCCTTGCCGCGAAAATCATCAACGACCACCTTATGCTCTTTATTCAACTCACCGATGAGGCGATAAATATTGAAACTATGGTGGAGAAGGAAGAGACCAAGAAAGCCAAGGTTCTCGAGATGACCATTGAAGAGCTCGACCTTTCGGTTCGTTCTTACAACTGCCTCAAGCGCGCCGGTATAAACACCGTTGAGGATTTGACACAGCGCAAGGAAGAAGAGATGATGAAAGTCAGAAACCTCGGACGCAAGTCCCTTGACGAGGTTTGCAACAAACTGCAGGCGCTGGGTTTGTCCTTCGCGCCCGACGAAGACTAAAGAAGGAGGTAATCACATGCCCGGCACAAGAAAACTCGGACGCCCCACAGACCATAGAATGAGTATGCTTCGTGGTCAAGTCACGGCGCTCCTTGAGCATGGAAAAATTGAAACAACACTTACGCGTGCCAAAGAGGTTCGCTCCATAACCGAGAGAATGATTACGCTCGGTAAGAAGAACACTTTGCACACGAGAAGGCAGGCGCTTTCGTTCATCACAAAGGAGGATGTCGTCAAAAAGCTTTTTGACGAAATTTCTCCCAAGTATGCCCAACGCGCCGGCGGGTACACAAGGATATTAAAGACAGGCGTTCGTCGCGGAGATGCTGCGCCGACGGCTATAATAGCCTTAGTAGATTAAAACAAACGGCCGGCAGGTAAGCCGGCCGTTTCAATTTTGTGGAGTAGATATGAAAAAGCTGCTTATAACAGACCTTGATGGAACTCTTTATGACTGGCTGAACTTCTTTGTACCTTCATTTTACGCAATGGCAGACAGTGTTGCCAAAAAAACGCTTACTCCGATTGAAGAGGTACTTCGGGAATATAGGGAACTACATGTGAAATACAAAAATGTGGAACACCCATATACCACATTGGAGCTGCCTTGTGTGAGGGAGCGTTTTGGAAATCTTTCGCGAGATGAGCTCAAAGAGCGCCTCAATGATGCGTTTCATGCGTTCAATTCCATGCGAAAAAAAAAGCTTCGCCTGTTTGACGGGGCGGCGGAGACGCTGGAACGCTTAAAAGACGCATCTGTAACTATTGTAGGGTTTACTGAGTCTGGTGAAGAGAACGGTTACTACAGACTGCGAAAGCTCGGAATAGACCAATGCTTTGCAAAGGTTTATGTGTGGGACAGTTACTATACAGCGCATCCTAAATCTCAAAAAACTGTGCGTTTGAATGTGAAAAAACCTTGCCCGGAAGTTTTGCACAGAATCTGCGAGAGCGAAGGCGTTGGTGTAAAGGATGCAATTTACTGCGGCGATAGTATGACAAAAGATATATACATGGCGCACTATGCCGACATGGAATGCATCAGAGTATGCTGCGCTAAAGAGAATGAGGACAGCTACGAGAAATTAAAGGCAATTTCACACTGGACGCGCCGCGACTACGAGGAGGAGGCAGAGCGGCGAATCTGCATTGAAAAAGAGCATATCGAACCCGATTATGTGGTATACGATTTTGGACAGATAGAAAAAATAATTATTAAATAAAAGAACCAGCCGACCATTTTTCGGCTGGTTCTTGCTATTGCTATATTGTTATTGGCTTATGCTTGTCCTTGTACATCTCCTCATCCGCACGGCGAAAAATATCGGCCACTGATGTATCCCCTTTCTCAAAACTCGCAAAGCCGCAGGCGATGCCGTCGGTAACGGGAGTGTTTTTAGGCGCGTTCTTTATTTCCGCTGCGAGCGCCTTGTAGTAGTCGCTGCAAGAAATGGGTTCTCCCAGCAGGAGTACGACAAATTCGTCTCCGCCTATGCGGTATACCGTGTGACCGGCAAAGACCGCACGGATTATTTTTGCGCAGTCTTTCAAAAGTACGTCACCCGCCTCATGACCAAAATGGTCATTTGTGCGCTTGAGTCCGTTTATGTCTAAAACGGCAACAGTTAGCCTCCGTAAATCTTCCGGCTTTCTCTCAATAGCCGCCGCAATTTGATTGTACGCGGCTTTATTGGATAATCCGGTAAGAGCATCGGAATATGCCATCTCGCGCAAAATAGAGGCTCTGGTGTTCTCCGCTATGATACGCTTAAAACTGACGATTAGGCGAATGAGAAGTATGAAAATGAAAACGATGATAAAGGCTCGGACATATCTGATTTCGGACGCGAGATGAAACAGTATTGACAGCGCATCAAGCATACCGCCGGCGAGGGGGATTAACATTGAAAAGAAAAGGAATTTGGCTCCGGGTTTTTTGAGGACAAACGCCTCATATACCGTGATAAACAGAATTGTCAGTCCCGTTATCAAAAGCATGATGAAAAAAACTGGAACAGTGCCGTAAAAATCAACCACACCAGAGAGCTGAAGCGCCAGCGCAGTTAAAATATAAACACAGTCGAGCGCGGCCACACCGTAGGCAAACTTTGAAAACTGAGCCTTTACAGAGGTGACTACATATAGCAGAGTAAGCGGCAGCAAAAACGACAAAAGCGTCATGTCAAGAATATTGTTGGAGACGGGCAGCGGAAACAGAAAACTCATATAATTAAAATCGATTAAAAACCACCCGCCAAAGTAAATGAACATAAGCGAAAGATATATGCCCGACAGGAAGCGTGTTTTCATAATCCAAAGTAAAACTGTCGTAATGAGCATGAAAAGCCCTGTCAGAAGAACGGTTATAGAAATAATTATCGAAACGGTATGCTCGTTGAGTATTTTTGTAATGAGCTGCTGTGTGCTGCCGAAATGCAGTGTTGATAAAAAGGAATCAAAAGCGCTGGAGCGAAAAGAATAAATATTTTCAATACGCACAGTAACGGTATCTGTCGCAGAAATCCCGCCGGAAACAAACCCGTCCCAGTAGTTCCCGCCGGAGCTGCTGAACGGAGGTGAGGGCACAGAGGCGTATACTTCTTCATCGTTTACGCAAATTGTAATATTTGCGTTGTCAACACGAAAAACCACATGCATTCCGGAGGGGATATCCTGTGTGAAATTCCCGTTTATCACCATAACCGGTTCGGTTGATATAATTTGCGAGCCGCTTGTAAGAGCAAAAGTTTCGTTTTCATTGTTCATACGATATGTTCCGACAACGGCAACATGCTCCAGAGCGTCAAACGAATGTGAAAGCGGCGCCTCGGAGGTGTATGACACGCAAAGAAATACGGCGGAAGCAATTACAGAAACCGTAAGAAGAGCTCCTATAATTTTATCGGAAATAGACATGGCGAATCACCTCGTTGTCAAAAAACCTATTGCGACAATTCGTATTGTGCCGTATAGAGCTTAAAATAATGACCTTTTGGTGACATAAGCTCCTCATGTGAACCATCTTCAAGAATTTTCCTGTCGCTTACATACATTATTCGGTCGGCATTCTTAATTGTTGAAAGACGATGAGCTATAATAAAGCTTGTGCGGCCGACAAGTAGCCGTGCGAGCCCTTCTTGCAGTGCGCGCTCTGTGCAAGTGTCAATAGAGGCGGTTGCCTCATCAAGAATAAGTATTTTAGGGTTTGCCAAAAGAGCGCGTGCAAAGCTTATAAGCTGGCGCTGACCTACGCTCAGGCGCGTACCGCGCTCGTTAACTTCTGTCATATACGAATCCGGCAAAGTTGATATAAAGTCATGCGCGCAAACAGCCTTTGCCGCAGCTATACACTCATCATCCGATGCATCTGGGCGTCCATACCGTATATTCTCCATAACCGTACCGGAAAAGATAAAGGTGTCTTGCAGCATAACGCCCATCTGCGAGCGGAGTGAGTGCAAAGTCACAGCGGAGATGTCAATATCGTCTATCAGAATCTGTCCTTCCAAAATGTTGTAAAAACGCGAAAGAAGGTTGATTATCGTAGTCTTGCCGGCGCCAGTGGGGCCTACAAGGGCGACGGTTTTGCCGCAGTCAACATGGAAGGATACGTTTTCCAGGACATTTTCGCCTTCCTCATATGCAAACGTAACATTCTTGAAGTCCACACTGCCATTAAGAGGAGGCATTATAACCGCATCTTCACGGTCAAACACGGTAATGGGCGTGTCAAGCGTTTCAAATATGCGCTCTACATACGCTGCCGCCGTCATGAGTGAATTGTAAAAGTTGCAGAGGTTCAAAACCGGCGTCCAGAACATACTCACGTATCCGGCAAAAGCTACAATAGTACCTACCGACATGCTTTTTTGCGCCATGAGCGCCGCTCCTGCCAGGAAAACCGCTGCCGTGGAGATAGTGGAAATAGTCTCGACCATCGGCCAGTTGCATATATCTATGATTTTTGCCGCCATAAAAGACTTACGTACGTTTTCGCACTGAGCGGCGAAAATTTTTTGGTTTTCTTTCTCCCTGGCAAAGGACTGCGTCACCTTTATCCCGCAAATGCTTTCATGGATATACGCGTTAAGATTTGACTGCTTTGCGCTGTATAGCTGCCAAACGCGGCGCTGCTTATCTTTGAAGAAAAACAGTATTACCCCAAAAACAGCGACTCCGCACAGGCAAAGCAGTGTCAGCTCGATGCTGAGCGTGAACATAAAGACAAGAATAACCAGTACCGTAAAGGAGTCAGTGATAAGGTTGATAAGCCCTGTTGAAAGCAGATTAGAAAGTGCGTTTACGTAGTTTATAACGCGTACGAGAATTTTTCCGTGCGGGCGCGAGTCATAGTACGAAAACGGCAGCAGCTGCAAGTGTGCGAACAAGTCCTCGCGCAAAGAAGCTATAATCCCGTTTCCGGCAATGCTCATGGCGCGGATGCGGAACTTGACGATAATGGCGTTCAAAACGTATATCGCCAAAAGCAATCCACCCAAAACGACAAGCCGCAAAAGTTCTTTGTTTGGAATGCACTCGTCTATCGCAGCGCGTGTGATGTAAGGCGAGAGCATATTAAGCATACTTGTAAGAAGCATAAGCGACAGAGTTATGAGCATAATTTTTCTGTAAGGAAGTACATACTTTGACAGCCGCTTTATCTGAGAAAAGCTAAAGCGTCCTTCCAGCGCCTCGTCAACGTCAAACTTATTTCGTGCCAACGCGCTCACCTTCCTTTCTGTCAAAGGAGCCGTACTGGTTCTCAAAGACCTCGCGATAAAGCCCGTCTTCTGAAAGCAGCTCGCTATGTGTACCACGCTGGACAATTCGCCCGGCGTCCAAGACAAGAATCAAATCCGCGTCCTTAACGGCACTTATGCGATGGGCAATTATAAAAGTAGTGCGGTCTTTTGAAAAATGGCGCAGTGTTTGCTGTATGTAGTGCTCGGTTTCTATATCCACGCTTGAAGTGGTATCGTCCAAAATCAAAATGGACGGAGTATGGAGCAATGCCCGCGCAAGTGCGATGCGCTGCTTTTGCCCTCCCGAGAGGCCTACGCCGCGCTCGCCTATGATGGTGTCATAGCCCTGAGGCATCTGTTTAATGAACTCGTCGGCATCTGCGGCTACGGCCGCGCGGCGGACGGAATCCATGTCGGCGTCCGGCGCGCCATACGCAATGTTGCCCTCAATGGTATCTGAAAACAAGAAAATATCCTGCATCGCAATGGAAATGTTTTGGCGCAGTCTGCGCAGGTTGTAATCCCGTATATCCACATTGTCAATCAGCACGCTGCCCTCTGTCGCATCGTAAAAGCGGCATATCAGGTTGACCAGCGAACTCTTTCCGCTTCCGGTCGCGCCTAAAATCGCCACGGTCTTGCCTACGGGCGCGACAAAGGAAATATCGCTGAGAACTGCTTTATCACCATAAGAGAAGGATACGGAACGAAATTCCACCTTACCTTCTATATGCTCCTTGCACAGCGAGCCTTCTTTAGTATAAATGTGCGGCCGCTCGTTCATGAATTCACTTACCTTTGACGCGCACGCCATTGTGTTTTGGGTATCGTTGATAAGCCAGCCCACATTGCGCATGGGAGAGTTTAACGCCCACGACATAGTATTAAATGTAACAAATTCGCCTATGGTCATATTATTTGTGATAACGAGATAACCTCCCAGAACAAGCACAACAACGTTAAGCGAACTTGCGAGAGAGTCAAGGTAGGGAATGAACTTCTGCCATATGCGAGACGACTTGAGCGACGCTTCCTTATAACGCTCGTTTGCCTCGCGAAATTTTCCCATTTCAAAATCTTCGCGCGCAAAAGCTTTTACAACGCGGTTCCCCGATATGTTCTCCTGTACAACGGTATTAAGACGAGAAAGGCTGTTTCGCACATCGCGGAAAGCGGGGCCGACGCTCTTGCCGAGACTTACCGCAAAAAAGGCAATAAATGGCGTAATCAAAAGCATCGCAAGCGTAAGATGCCAGTTTATGGTACATAGAATCACAACCGCTGAAACAAACAGAGCGGCGTTTTCAAAAACTCCGTTCGAGACCCATGCCACAAAATGGCGTATACTTTCAATATCGGACGACATGCGCGTCATAATATCTCCGGTTCGGTTGTGGTCAAAAAAGTCAAAATCAAGGCTGCACATACGATTGTAAAGGTCTGTGCGAATGGAATATACGACACGCTGGGAAGTGCCTTCCAAAATGTAATGGTCGGTTACTCTGAATACGTCCTTCAAAAGGACTGATCCGACTAAGAGAGCGCACAGCCAAATCAGCAGCTCTGCTTTTTGCTGATCAAACACCTCATCGATAATTTTGCCTAAAACATACGGGCGAAAATTACTCAAAAGAGTGCTTCCGAGCGTAAGCGTAAACGCAAAAAGCAATCTGAAACGATACTTTTTTATGTATGTGAAAATCCATTTCATTACAGCCACAGATATCACTTCCCACGGCAAAATTACAGTAAACAGTATAGCAGGTTTTCACATAAAGTCAATCGCAAAGTTTGATATTTTGAAGAAAAAATCGGGGGCTTAAAACCATAGGCTTAGCCCCCGAAAATCATCTTTACTCAAAGAGTGAAAGCTGCTTCCTTCCGGCGTCCTCATCTTTCAGATAGTACCCTGCCGAAGGGATGCTGCGTGCTTTATAGGATAAAATGTCTGTCGTAAGAGAAGCCTCCGGCAGCGCTATGGCGCGCAGATTGCTTTTGCGCCGCAAAGTCATTACCGTAACGCCTTGAGATGAGCGAGACTGTTTTGTCGCTATGGAGGCGGTGTCGAACACAACGCACTTCCCAATGTCGGAAAACGCCGCAACGAGCATATCGGATGGCAAATACATGGCGCCCACAAGCGGAGATTTATTCCCAAACCCGGAGGTCAGACGTTTGCGGTTGGTTTTTGTGCGATAGCTTTCCATCGTGATTTTTGCCATCTTGCCGTTTTTGTATGCAAACAGGATGAACCCCGAATAGTCAAATGCCGGCGTGGCAAACACTATTTTCTCGCCGTCCTCCATATCAAGAATGTTGGGCAAGTAATCTCCGAGCGCACTTGCCTTTGTGTCCGCCATGTCATAAAGCCTCGTCTTGTACACATTTTGCCGGTCGGAGAAAAACAACATATCGGTTCTGTTTGTAGCTTCAGCTTCGCATATAATCTCGTCGTTTTCCTTTAGCTTCTGAACATCAGCTCCGCGCAGCGAGACTAAAGATATCTTCTTAAAGTAATTATCGCGCGTCATAAATACCTTGAGATTATAGTCCTCTACAAATGTTTCAACCTGAACATCTTCGACCTCCGATGGCTCTATAATTCCGGTAATACGGTCCTTACCGTATTTTTGCGCAATATCCTTAAGCTGTTTTGAAATGATTTTTTGTACAAGCCTGTCGCTCCCCACGGTTTTTCTGAGGTCGGCAATATCCTTCGTCAGCTGCTCTATTTCGGCAGTCCGCTTCAGAATGTAATCACGGTTAAGGTTGCGCAGCTTTATCTCGGCTACAAATTCCGCCTGAATCTTGTCTATGCCAAAACCCTCCATAAGATTCGGCACTACCATTGCATCCTCGGATGTGCTGCGCACAATCTGTATTGCCTTATCAATGTCAAGCAGAATTTTTTCGAGCCCTTTCAAAAGATGCAGCCTGTCTTCCTTTTTTTCGGCATCAAATACAAGCGCGCGGCGCACGCAGGATGTGCGAAACCGCAGCCATTCGCCGAGCAGCTCCTTAATCCCCATAACACGAGGCTCGCCATCGATAAGCACGTTTATGTTCGCGCTGAAAACATCCTCAAATGTTGTAATTTTACAAAGGCGCGTCATAAATGCGTCAGGGTCGGTGCCCTTTTTAAGGTCTATTGCAATTCTAAGCCCGTTTATATCAGTCTCGTCGCGAATATCGTTGACCTCTTTGATTTTGTTCGCACGAATCTGCTCTATAACCTTTGAAATAATATCTTCAATTTTTGTAGTGTATGGAATTTCATATATCTCGATAATATGGTTCTTCTTGTCATAACGGTATCTTCCGCGTACCCGCACGCTGCCGCGCCCTGTGTCAAAAATGCGCCGAAGCGCCGCTTCGTCACGCAACATATCGCCGCCCGTGGCAAAATCAGGTCCCATTATATAGTCAGCCAAATCAATGCCCTCGTCCTCTATATAAGCGCATGCGGCAGCGCATACCTCGCGCAGATTGAAACTCGGAATATTGCTCGCCATGCCAACCGCAACGCCTAAATTGGGACTGATTAAAATATTCGGAAACGCGGCCGGCAGCAGCAGCGGCTCAGTCGTTGTCGCGTCATAATTGTCCGTAAAATCGACAGTATTCTTGTCTATGTCTCTGAAAATCTCTTCGCATATGGGAGCAAGCTTTGCTTCTGTGTATCTTGACGCCGCATATACAAGCTTGCGGCTATACACACGCCCAAAATTCCCCTTGGAATCCACAAACGGGTGTATAAGCGCGCCGTTGCCTTCAGTCAAACGCACCATAGTTTCGTAAATAGCCGCGTCGCCGTGCGGGTTTAAGTGCATGGTCTGACCGGCAATGTTCGCGCTCTTAGTTCTCGGTCCCTTCAAGAGCCCCATTTTGTACATAGTGTATAAAAGCTTGCGGTGCGAAGGCTTGAACCCATCTATTTCCGGAATGGCTCGCGATATTATTACGCTCATCGCGTATGGCATGTAATTGGTTTCCAGTGTGCGGGTGATACGCTCCTCCATAGAAAACACCTCTTTCTAAATTATTATAATGGTATTAACATTAAAAAGTCAAGTGTACATGCTCAAAATGCGGAACTTTTCTGAGTTGTCCCCTGTTTGTAATTGTTACGAAAGTGTAAATAATTACGAATTTATTAAAAAAGTTTTACAAAAAGGGTTTACAAATCGAAAAAATCGTGTATAATGAGTAACGGTTAAAAGAAAGAGGTGTTATTTTTATGCAGGCAGAAGGCTCTAAGAGAGTCCGCAAACCATTGACAGATTTTTATCGCACTGCGTCGGACACGCTCCGAAGCGCTTCGCGCACCGCGCTTGGCGTGGTAACTGCGGCAGCGGCGGAAGTCAGAGCGGTAGATAAGAAGGTTGCCGCGTTTATAACGGCTGCGGTAGTGGCAGTCAGTGCGTCTTCAACGGCGGCGGCAGTTTACACACTCGGATTTGACGTTTATTATAACGGTGCGAATATAGGCACAATATCGAACATGGCAGAGTACGAGGCGGCGGTGGCGAGCGCAAACGCAACACTTTTGTCGTTAGGCGCGCCGGCGATAGGCGAAGATATACAGTGCTTCCTCAGAATAGCTCCTAGAAACGAGATTACGCCAGACCCCGACTTGGCTCGCGCGTTTGTAATGTCGTCGGAAAACGTTCGTGAAGGGTACACGCTTTATGCGGACGGTGAAGCAATATATACAACGGCGACGATTGAGGAATGCGAAGGCGCGCTCGGAGATTTTGCGGCGAAATATACAAATGAAAGCGTTGCGTACAGCGCGCAGATTAGCTTTGTGAATGAGGCGTGTCTTGCGGAAGATATAATGACACGTACGCAGGCCCTTGATGTGCTTTGCGTCTCGGATGCTGTAAAAGTAATCTATTCTATGCCGACATATACCGAAACCGTTATCCCGTTTGATACTGACTATATAGATGACGATACGCTCTATATGGGTGTGGAGAAGATTGAATCGGCAGGTGTGGAGGGAAAGGCTGTCACAACTACATGGGTCAATTATGAAAACGGCGCAGTTGTAGATTCTTCAGAAGGCGAAACACAAGTGCTTTCGCAACCAATAACCGCGATAGTACGGCGCGGTACGAAGCTCGGAGTTTCTGAGGGCAGAGGCTATCCGGCGGACGGAGTTATAACGTCGCGCTTTGGGTCGCGCTGGGGTCGTCAGCACAAGGGCATAGACATTGGGGCGGATACCGGAACTCCTGTTTATTCCTACACTGACGGTACCGTTATAATGGCGGAGTATTATTACGGCTACGGTAATTATATCAAGGTTGACCATGGCAACGGTTTTGTAACAGCATACGCACACCTTTCCAAAATGGCGGTAAGCGTGGGCGATACTGTAAAGGGCGGCGAATATATAGGAGCTGTGGGCAACACGGGAAGTTCTACCGGCTCTCACCTTCACTTTGAGGTGATAATAGACGGCAGTCATGTAGACCCCGAACCTTATATAAGCAAATAGAGATTAATCGGGACCGGAAGAAACGGTCCCGATTAAGTTTATGCAATGTTTTGATTTTTCCTATTGCCAGAGCGGGACAAAATGTGTTATACTTATAATTAAGGCATTTGCCAATAACAAAAGTTTAACGGAGGCGGGAATATGGAACAGCGCAGCCATGCTTCAAGAAAGAGAAAGAAAATAACCGTTACCGGAGCAGCATTTTTTTGCGCCTTGTGCCTGATAGCAGGGTACATAGCCGCCACGATGGTCGCGGCATCGACAAACAGTGTAGACGCGCTCCGGACGCAAGTGGCTGAAAAAGAGGCTCAGATACGTGACCTCAGCGCCGCACTGGTCACAAAAGAGGAAGAGGCGGCCGCCGCGGGCAGAAAAATCGCGGAGCTTGATACAACGCGTGAGAAGCTTGAGGCTCAGGTGGCGCAGCTGGAGATAGAGGTAGACCGTGTCGCAGGCATGGCGATAGGGATAGAGCCTTCGGGCGTACCCGCTGAAACTCACAACGACAACGGTACTTCGCAATGGATGCGCTGGCTTATAGTGTTGTGCCTGGCAACCATCTTTATAATAAGTCTCGCGTTCGCCGTGTCGCTGCTGTTCAAAAAAGATGACCGGGTGGAAGAAGATAAACCTCAAAAGGAAAAGAAATCAAAAAAACACTCCGAGAAAGAAAGCACTGCAAAAAAGGCAACCGAGTACCTTCTGAACGGGACGCTTGATGAAAAGCTGGAAGCTCTGGGCGGGTTTGTATTCGGAGTAACCGAATCATCGGATGGGGCGCGCTCTTTCGGGAACACGCAAAACGGTGCATTTGCCGCTTTTACAGAAGAGGGCGGGCGTATTCTCACAGTCATCCCCAAACGTATCCATTTCCTTGTTTCGGAACTTGACGAGATGGGGGTCAATGATTTGTTCCGTGTGCGTTCTACAACGGAAGACGGACTGGGCACAGGCGAAATAAGAATTGAGGACGTTGTATATACGGCACAGTTTGAACACAGCGAGGACGGCTGGGCAATGGCGGCGCGCGGCGATATTTACGCTACGCCGATAGATACCGTACCCGCTGCCGAGGAAGAAGCCTCGGAAGAAACAGAGGAAGAAATGGCCCTTTCCGAGAGCGGCATGGAAGAATAAGGTAAAAAGCCGATAAATCTCTGTTGGCGCTTTTGTTGAAGGTATAAACCATGTGAATTAGATTCCTCCTATGATATATGAAAATACCAAATATCATAGGAGGATTTTTGATACAGAAAAGCCTTACCGGACGCACCAAGGCCATACACAGAGGGAGAAAGAAATAGGCAGGAAAGCCCGGGGTCGGCCGCCCTGCCCGCAAACACGATTATAGCAAAGTTGATTGCACAGATAACCCCTTCACACTATACGGTCTTTTGCTGCGTTACATATGGAAGTTTTCTCTTATCTGCTCCAATGCCCGGTCGGAAAAGATAGTGTGACCGTGTTCCTCCACCAGCAATAAAGAGAGCATAGAGGCAATTTCCGAACAGTATTCTGAATAGAGTGCGCTCGATTTGTCAGGCACCACCAGGAAATATGCGTTTTGGAGCGAATAAAGAGTCCCGCCGCAAAAATCCGGATGATTGTGCGAAAGCGCAATCAAATCCTCAAAGTTGTTGAAACGCAGACAAACCGAAGTCGGGAGCGTGAGCTTTCTGCTGTTTTTAACGCGCAGCTTGCGGGATTGCTGCTTAGGCATTTCGGGAGCCGAGTCAACTCGTGTGACAAAAAGCACCACATCATCATTGTCACCAGGAATCGCCTCTACCAAGAGCCTCGAATTGTCAACTGCAAAGCCTGTCTCATTTTCCGCAATTCGGAGCATCTCCCAAAACAAATTCTGCGCGGCAGGAGCATTGCGTACAACGGCGTCTGCGCTGACGCCCCACATCAGCATATCTTCAACAGAAACCGTGACCTTCAGCTTATTGTAACGTATCTTCTCTATTTTCATATGTAATGTCCTGCGCCCCTTTGGCGCGGCGATATAAACCGCCCCTTTCCCAAAACGTATAGTCATACCGTTTTGCAGTTACAGTATATCATATGATTTCCGTTTTGGGAAGGGTTAATTTGTAGCTGTATTGTAAATTTACACACATTTTTCACTCACATGCGGAGCACAATCGCTCCAATAATCCCTAAAATTGAAATTGCCGCCATAAACATCAAGAATAAATGCATTCTTGCCGTACGCTTTTTTTGGCGTGCCGCTCTGGCAGGCGCCGCCGCTCCAAGCGGCGCAAATCGGCGCAAATAGTCCGAAACGATTTTTTCTGCCTCGCGTACAGCGCTTGCTTCCTGAGGGCCGCCGTTTTCGGGCAGGGGTTCCTTCATTATGAATATTGCCTGCTCTATATAGGGCGAGCTCAGATTATCCAGCACAACGATCTGCTTCGTATTTTTGAGCATTTTGTTTACCGTGCCCTTGCCGCTGCAAAGGCGTCCTTTCTTTGGAATTTAAGCTAATGGTGACCGTAAGCTTCAAATACGTTGTCTGATGAAATTATTTCCTTTGTTTAGGATAATTATACATCAAGATGCAAATTCGCCGTCCTTACTTATTTTAGCGGCTATAACTGTTATGTCGTCGCGAAGCTCCTCGCCGCTCATTTGTTTGGCGCGTTCCAAAATCATATCGCACAGGCGTTTAGCGTCGCTGCCGGAGTATGATGACAGCACATTTTTCAACCAGTCGTCATTTTTCGCTTTGTCGGCGGCACAGTCTATGACCCCGTCGGTGATAAGGACAAGAAAGTCACCGTTTGCGGAGGGAATGTCAAACGCTTCGACTTTTCCGCCGACGAGCGCGCTTCCGGGCAGTGAGGTGGAGTATATGGCGTCCACGGAGCTGCCGCGCTTGGTAAATGTTGCGGCGCCGCCGCTCTTAAACAGCTTTGAGGTACCGTCGCGCAAGTCTATGAGGCATAAATCGACTGTTGAAAACGTTGTTTCGGAGGCACAGAAAAAAAGCGAGTTGACCGCGTTTATTGCCACGGCAGGCTCCACGCCGGTTTCCAGGAAACCGAGCAAAACTTCCGCCATGCCGCGGCTTTCGGCAGCCGCAAGAGTGCCGCTTCCCATGCCGTCGCAAAGGGCTATGGCGTACGTATTGCGGCTGACACGTCTGCAAAGGGCAAAATCGCCGCTTGTGCGCCGTTTGCTCTTTATTGCGCCGGCAACGGCGGTGTCAATGGAAATTTGAGGACGCGGCATGAAACAAAGACGGCACTCATCGCATCTGCGCGCACCGACGCGTTCGAGCTCCGTGCCGCACACTGCACTTAAAACATCGCGCAGTTGGCCGTCGCAAAGGCCTTTTCCGCCGCAGCTGCATCCGCTCAAAAATATTTCGAGCGTGCCGCTTTCACGCAGTGCGACAAGCGATTCGGCGCGCAGAGCGTATTTGTCAAGCGCATTGCGGATGGTCGCTGAGAGTGCGGCGTCAAAGTCAAGCGTGCCGCTTTCTTTTTCTCTGATTGCGGAAAGGGTGCGCGTAACAAAGCCGAGAGCCTCACGCGAGGTGCGTTCCGAATCAGCAAGCTTATGCGCCCATTGTTTATCGGTCTTATACAAGTCAAAAGACGATAAAAAGCTTTCCTTCAGCGTTGCGGTGCGCAGACAGTGAGATGGAAGCGTATCATCTGTAAGCGTACCGCCGGAGGAGCATGTTTCGAGCATTTTGCTGAGAGATTCATATGTGAGGCGAAGCTCTCTGCCCCAGCAATGTTTTTTAAGACCGCAGTTTCCGCACGCGCGTCTCGCGACACGGTCAAACAAAAGCGCAATTTCCGGACAGAGCCTTTCCCTCCGCTTCGCGTCCAGCACACATAGGACTGTTCTCGCCTCGCCGAGGCACTCGCTGACGCTTCGCAGCACAAAGTCATGGTATAGCCGTGAGCAGCTCAGCAAATCGCTGTCCCCGCCCTGTGCGGCGAAGCCGGTGATATAGTCCCAAAACCGCGGCGGAACTGCGCGCAGTATTATGCACGCGCCTAAGATGTCGTATAGGTTTATCAGGACCTCCGTGGAGCCGTTGGCAAGTGTTGTGACGAGCGCGTTCGCCATAATAAACGAAGCGCACGCCGCCGTAACGGACAGCTTTGCCGTGAGTCCGGCCGCAAGCGAGGCGAACGCATAGGAAAGGCCGGTTACGCTCAATACGCCTCCCCCAACACCCGAAAGAAGCCCAACCACAATCCCCGCGGCAGCGCCCGGCGCCGCGCCGAGACGGACCGCGAAAAGGAGTACGGTCAGGATGCAGAGCATGTTCCCGATATTAATTACGCCCAGCTGAGTAAATTTTGAAAGACCTATAAACGTTGTGCCGAGGAGATAGACAAGCGAGAGAACCTCCTCACTGCCAAGCGTGCGCCGTATGCGGATATTGCGTATAAGCGGCATCGCCACGCCGAAGGCAAGTGTAGAAACGAAGGCTATGGCAGCTTCAATTCCGAGAAGAAGCAAGTCATATATTAAAGGATAGATTCCCATCACGCCTTCGCCCACAAGAAAAAGAATTCCGGACAGGGTGATTGAGAGCGACATAAGCGCCGCCCTCACAAACGGCTTTTCCTTGTTTTTTATTTTGAGCTTTTCGTACAGCAGCGCAAACAGCGCCATGGCAAATATGTATTTGCCGATACCGTTGACGCGGTTAATCCCCACACACAGCAATGTGCCGAGCAGAACGAACAGCGCGTTTATGTATCCTTGTGCGCTGCCGAAGGCGGCGGCAAAAAGCGAGGCGCCGAGAGGACAAACGCTGCCCAGAACACTCATCTGTGAGGATAGGAAGCACATCAGCCAAACAGCCGGCTGCGATTTGTCAAAATGCGTTCCTCGTGTCAGCGTTTTTCGGATTGCCAATATCAGTTTCTTCATTTGTAAAAACCTCCTTGCATATTATCGTAGCATTAAGCTTGTGCATATTTTGTCAAAGCAAGGAGGGTGCAGAAATAAATTTTCCGACAAAAAAGCGGGTCGGTACAATCGTATCGACCCGCTTTTTTACAAAGCTACATTTCGTTTCGCGCTTTGACTCGCACTTCGTCGTAAAAGTGAGCAAAGGTGAGAAAAAGATACGGTAACACAAACAGTACGCCGACACCGCATGTGAACGATGCGAGAATCAGCCACGGCACAAACGACAAAACCAGGAGGAATACTTTTGACGGGAGCGAACGATTCCCCATCAGCGCAAGACTGCGGCGGATGGCAAAGATAACTCCATCGTTCGGGTTGTCCGCGTAAACACACACGGCAAGGCAAAGCCTGAGCACAATATAAATCCTTGCCACAAAGCCAACGAGGTTAAGAATCATATGCAGTATAAGATAGGAAGGCAGCAGATACTCCGCGAGCAAGGCGGGCGCAGCTGTGAGCAGCTCCGCAGCAGTGCGAGCCAGCATAAGCGCGGCGCAAAAATGCCATTTATTAAAGAAAGAAAACAAAACCTTGATAGTGGGGGTATTCCCCCTGGCAAGCTCAATGAAGAACTTTGTCATCCCAACGCCGAGAAAGGCGAGCAGCGCGGAAATCACCATCGTCGCGGCGGAAAGACGCAAAAAGGTGTTGTAGATGTACTCTTGCTGCTCCAGAGCGTCTTGAAAGTTCCCGCTCATAATCACCTCGCTGACACCGGAAATCGCCGCCGCAGCGCGGAGGATAATTATCATCACTGCGCACGTTATCGAACAAGGGACAACAAAGCCCAAAATCGGTTTTCCCCAGCCGAACTTGAGAAATGCAGTTCGTGCGCGGAGCCGCAAAACCGCGTTAGGGGCGAGCTCATTTTCGTTTACATACATAAAATCACCATCCCATAATTGAATTATATATGATAATCCGGATAATTGCAACCGTAAAAACACAAGTCGATTAAGGGAATGTTACAAAACGGTTATAGGTGTTGACATGCGGATTAAATACGGCTATAATCGTAATTGCGAAGCGCGAGGGGCGTTTTGTCAACGGTATGTGTTTAGAACTTTACAGTTTTATTACAGTTAGGTAAATACTGTTGACGAAGCGAAAACCGAGTGTTATAATCGCAGTGTACTTAGGGGGGTGTCCCTTAAGCACGTGCAAATCGCACTTAATTTAATTTTTTTATAGGAGGACATGAGACATGAAAAATCTCAACAAAGCACTGGCACTCATCGTTGCTATAGCAATGGTAGCTTCCTTCGGCACAATCAGCGCGCTTGCTGCGTTTCCTGATGTTCCTTCGGATGCTTCATATGCTGAAGCGGCGAACCTTCTCAACGAGCTTGGCATTTTGACAGGCGATGAGAACGGCAATTTCAATCCCGACAAGACGCTTACCAGAGCGGAGGCTGCGGCGCTTATCGTTCGCACACTCGGCATGGAGAGCGCGGCAGTTGCATCGGCAGGAGCGACATCCTTCAGTGATGTTCCGGCAGACAACTGGGCGGCAGGTTATGTTAATGTAGCTGAGCAGCAGGGTATCATCAACGGTATGGGCGACGGCACATTCAACCCCTCCGGCGAGCTTACCTACGAGCAGATCATTAAGATCATCGTTGCGGCTATCGGTTACACACCCAGAGCCAACGTTTCCGGCGGTTACCCCTCCGGCTATCTCCTGATAGCTTCGCAGACGGGTATCACGAGAGGCGCTACGGGCACAACGGGTCAGCCTGTTGCAAGAAGCACGGTTGCGAGACTTATCTACAACGCTCTTGAAGTTGAGATGATGGAGCAGACTTCCTTCGTTGCAGGTCAGGGCACAACCTATGCTACAAACGGCAAAACGATTCTTACGGATTGCCTTGGCAAGTACAAAGTTAACGCTATCGTAACAGATACGTATACTTTTAGCCAGAACGTTTCCTCGGGTAAGGTTACGCTTTATCTTGATGACGACGTAGAGGACAGATTCGAGAACATCGTTTATGACGGCGAGACAGACCTCACATTTGATGTGGGCGGCACAAACGCTGACGCGTATCTCGGCTACGCTGTAGTTGCGTATGTAGGCGAAGATGATGACACAGGTAACGACACAATCTATGCGATTTCTCCCAGAACGGCGAGAAACAACACCCTTACAATTGCTGCTGACGAGTTCTACCCGGGCGGCAACGACGAGGATGACAACAAGATTGGTTACTATGATGCAAATGACAAGGCTAAAACACTTAAGATTAACACAGAAGAAGATATCATAATCGTTCTCAACGGCGAAGAGGCTTATAACTATGATATTGCTGACCTTTATGACATTGAGAACACGATTCTTGAAAACGGCGGAACAGCTATGTTCCTTGACAACGACAATGACAACGAGTATGAGTATGTATTCTTCTACACAATCGCCAGCGGCGACGAGTTTGTTGTAACGAGCATTGATGAAGAAGAGTTCAGCATCGAGGGCGACCCCGACGGCTATATCGCTTATGATTTTGACGATGACGATGCAAGCTATGTGTTCTATAAGAACAATGTGAAAGCTTCGTTCTCTGACATCGAAGTCGGCGACCTCGTATCTCTTGTAAGAAACGACGGCAGCGAAACAATCGTAACAACTTATATTTCCTCCGTAACGGTTGAAGGCACGGTTTCTGACCGTTCTTCCGACAGCGGTTCTTACACCTATACGATTAATGGTCAAGACTACAAGCTTTCCGACGCTTATGACAGCGATGAGATAGCGGCAGGCGATGAGGGTATATTCTATATCAACTACCTCGGAAAGATTGCCTACACGGAGAGCACAAGCACAAACAGCGCGAGCGGCGCTTATGCATTTGCACTTTCCGTATACCAGAAGAGCGTTGACGATGCAAGCTTCGACGACAATTCTTACGGAATCCGCATGGTGCTTGAGAACGGCAGCGTTGTGAAGAAGGACTTCGCTTCGAAGATCAAGGTTGTTTCCTATGATGAGAGCGACCGCAAGTTCACGACCTCCAGCAGAAGGAACACAGAGGACATTCTCGGAACTTACTTCGAGATAGGCGATGACTTCCAGGTGTTTGATCCCACTGCTGAGAAGCAGACACAGGGTCTTATCAAGTATGAAGTCAACACAAGCGACCAGATTGACGTGATTTATATTGCTAACAACGCAAGCGGCGGTTCCGTCAGCGAGCCTGCAACAAACGCGTCCGGTTCGTTCGCGGTTTACAAGAACATGCTTGATAACACAACCAGAAGCTATTCCAAGAGCAAAGACTCTATCCAGAATGTTTATTTCGGAACAGATACAATCGTGTTCAACATTAAGCTTGAAGATGGCGCAGTAACTGACGAGGGAGACGTTTCCGTTTCCACGACAGCCAGATCTTTCAAGGATGACAGCGTATACCAGTTTATCGCTTATGATGGATACGGCAACAACTCCATCGCGAAGGCTGTTGTAGCCCTTGACTCCGGCGCTTCCAATGTTGACGCTGAGTCTAACGTGTTCGTGGTATCCAATGTTTCTGAGACCTCCGTTGATGGCAGCTCCGCTACTAAGCTTACGGGTTATATTTCCGGCTCGGAAACCTCCTATATCATCTATGATGATGAGGAAGACGTTGATTTCACAGATGTTTATGGCAACGCTGACGCTTACTCCGAGTCAGACCTTATGAGAGGTCAGGTTCTCATCGTATCCGTTGCTGCTTCCGGCTATGTTGACGGTATTCAGGTTCTTGTTGACCTTGGCACAACCGACACGAGCGAGGCGAGCATTGACCTGTTTGCAGAGTCCATCCCCACAGCTGAGGGAGACGACAGCGATGTAGTTCTCCATGAGGGCGATGACGCGACCAACGTTTACGGTCAGTTCGCAGAGAAGAACAGCAACAGAATTAACCTTTACTGCGACAGCACAGACAACATTGAGGACCTCGACGGAAGCTATGTTCCCTCGATCTTCAATACGGACTATGATGGATTTGAAGATTTCCTGACGAGCGCAAGCGGTGTTAACTTCTACCTGGTTGACTTCTCGGGTTCGAGAATCAGCGTAAAGAGCACAAGCAGCCCGTTCACGACTTCTACAGTTAGAAATGATGACGACATCAGAGTTCCCAAGTATCCGCAGGGTGTCTATGTAAGATACTATGAGGATGACGACATGAAGGACGTTGTAGTCTTCAAGTTCGCTGAAATCTAATCACTGATGGCGCAAGGGACCCGCGCAGCAGCGCGGGTCCTTTTTCGCCCTCTTTTATGAAACAAGGAGAAGAGACATTATGAATGAACGCGGAGATGAAATAATGAGGACCTTTAGCACGCTCGTCGGCGGAGACTGTGGTTCGCCGGAGGCAATGGCGCTTGTAGAAGCATGGAAGCAAAATCTAAACGATAATTACTATCCGTGTGATAATACGACTCTTGCCTGCCTGAGACAGATGTATCTTGACGAAGCTTTCGTACAAAATATAG
>JAUNBL010000044.1 GCA_030527235.1 Clostridia bacterium
ACCCCGGACCGACCGGTTATGAGCCGGTTGCTCTAACCAACTGAGCTAATGGCCCGCGTGATTTGCACTTTGGTATTATACGTCACGGATGCGCGTTTGTCAAGAAAAATTTTAAGATTTTTGCTGTAAAAAATGCAAAGGTCTGGCTAATCAAGAGCTCGTTGTATAAATGCGCGTGTGCGCTCAGTTTTCGGGTTTGAAAATATCTGTGACGGAGGACCTTCTTCTTCAATCTTGCCGCGGTCCATGAAAATTACATGGTCTGAAACGTCCCGTGCAAAGCTCATTTCGTGGGTGACCACAATCATTGTGATTTTTTCGGCGGCAAGTTCTTTTATAATATTCAAAACCTCGCCTATAAGCTCAGGGTCAAGAGCGCTCGTTGGCTCGTCAAAAAGTAAAAGCTGAGGATTCATTGCAAGCGCCCGGGCAATTGCAACACGCTGCTTTTGTCCGCCTGAAATCTGCGAAGGATACGCATTGGCTCTGTTTGAGAGTCCCACCTTGTCAAGCAGCGCTTCTGCCCTACGACGCGCTTCGTCACGCGGAGTTTTGAGTACCGTTATCTGCGGCGCTACGACATTTTCCAGAACCGTATAGTGCGGAAACAGATTAAAAGATTGAAACACCATCCCCGTTTGAAAGCATATGCGCTTTACGACAGAGTCCTTTTCATACACTCCGTTGCGTACAAATGCGTTTCCGTTTATTATTATAGTGCCGTCGTCAACTCTTTCAAGGTGGTTTATGCAGCGCAAAAGAGTACTCTTGCCGCTGCCGGAAGAGCCTATAATTGTAAGACATTCGCCCTTGTCAAGGGTGAGCGAAATGTCTCGCAGGACAGCAACATTATCAAATTTTTTCTTTACATTTTGTACTTCCAGAACATGCACAGTCAATCACCGTCAGTATATAAATTTACGCTCAAGCGAAACCAGCAGCTTTGTGAGAACAAGTGTCAAAAGCAAGTAAATTGCCGCCGCAACAGCAAACGCCATAACGTTAACATCTCGATTAACCACGTCTTTGGCGGCCTTTAAGAGCTCTGCAACACTTATCGAAGCTACAAGCGCCGTGTCTTTGATAAGCGTTATTGTTTCATTTGTAATAGGCGGCAATATTCGCCGCAGTGTTTGCGGAATAATGATTTTCGTCATCTTTTGTCCGTACGTATACCCCAGCACTTTCGCTGCTTCGTGTTGCCCGCGGTCTATTGACTGGATTCCGGCGCGATATATTTCGGCAAAGTATGCGGCGTAGTTCAGTACAAATGTAACCACCGCCGCAGGGAAACGATCCAGCACAATTCCGTCAGGACATAATAGCGGAATCTGTATATACGGAAGTCCATAGTATACGAAGAAAAGCTGGAGCAAAAGCGGCGTGCCGCGGAAAATCCACACATATGTACTTGATATGCCGCGAAGAAATATTGATTTGGAGATGGAGCCCATCGAAATGATGAGCCCCAACGGAAGCGCTATAACTAACGTCAGCGCAAACAACCTCAGCGTTGTAAGCGTTCCCTCCAAAAGATATGGCAAAATCGAACATATATACCCTGCTATATCAAGAAATTCCATTTATTTAATAACTATATCTTCTCCGAACCACTTTACGGAAATCTGAGAAGCCTCACCGGATTCAATAACAGCATCCAGCGCCGCCGCAAGTTTTTCGCCAAGAGCATTTTCACCTTTGCGCATACCGATTACATAATAATCGTCAACAAGCTTTTCCGGCGCAAACGCGTATGTGTCGGGCTTTTTAGATGCTTTGTAGCGGCCGAGGACCTCGTCTATAATAACAACGTCCACTCTGCCGATTTCAAGGTCCATGATAGCTTCATCGTATGTTCCGTATTCGGAGATATTGGCTGCAATGTCGCTGTAGTTATCTTCTGCCATAAGTGCGTCAAGCGCGGCGCTTTTCGCCTGAACGGCAATTTTTTTGCCGATTATGTCCGCTTTTGTGGCTATGGGGTCTTTGTCCGCCATGTACATAATATCAATTGTGTTGTTGAGATAGGGCGCCGAAAGCAGCATAGACTCTTCACGGGCGGGCGTTTTGGACATACCGTTCCAGATGCAGTCTATTTTTTTGCCCGAGAGCTCCAGCTCTTTGGCGACCCAGTCAATGGGCTGAAACTTTGCTGTAACGCCCATTTGAGCGCATACTGCTGTCGCGAGGTCAATGTCAAATCCTACAAGATTTCCGTCTTCGTCACGAAAGCCCATGGGAGCGAACGTGTCGTCCAGGCCGATGATGAACTCTCCCTTTTGTTCGATGTACTCCCAGGATGTGTCAGACACCGAGATTTCGGTGGGTTCCGAGGTCTCCTGCTGCTGGAACATGCTGCAGCCGGAGAGGGCTGCAACGGTAAGTACAAGTGACGTGAGTAGTGCGATTTTTTTCATGATTTGCAACTCCATTCTGATTAATGATTAAATATTCTATACTATATTTATTGAAATGTAAAGAAAAAAATATTTGCTCTTGATTATTGGGGTATACCTTGTTATAATATCATAAAAAGAGGAAAGAGGCGAGGCAGTGATGTCAACAATCAGAATTGACGCTTCCGAGCGCGGAGTGGATGTAAATTCCAAAATGATAGGACTGTTTTTTGAGGATATAAACTATGGCGCGGATGGGGGACTTTACGGAGAGCTTTTGGAGAATCGGTCGTTCGATTTTTTTCCGACCAAGGTGTATCCGGATATTTCACCGCTTTACGCGTGGGAAACGCTGGGCGGCGCAACCCTTACGAGTGAGACTGACTCCCCCACTAACAGCGTGAATCCGCAATACGCGCGCCTTTGCGCGAAAGCGGGCGACGGAATCTGCAACAAAGCTTACGATGGTATAGCGCTTGTAAAAGGTGACAAATACTATTTCTCTTTTTATGCCCGCGGCGAGGCTCTCGTAAGAATTACCACCGGGCACGACAACAGCACGGTATTTGCGGTTACGGGAGGCTGGAAACACTATGAGGGCATACTGACGGCAACAGAGAGTGTAAACGATGCTAAGCTTTACATAACACTTGAGAACGATGCCTCTGTGGATATTGACATGTGTTCGCTTTTCCCGCAGAAAACCTTTAGAAACCGCCGCAACGGTCTGCGTGCGGATATGGCGCAGGCTCTTTACGATATGCGCCCTGGGTTTTTGCGTTTTCCGGGCGGCTGTATTGTTGAGGGCAATGGTTTGGACAACCGCTACCGCTGGAAGGATACTATAGGCGACATTGAAACGCGCAAGTGTAACTGGAACCGCTGGCAGAACGCAAATGTCGGCGAGGAGTATGTGGCGCATAACTATTTCCAGAGCTACGGGCTGGGATTTTATGAGTATTTCTTGCTCTGTGAGGATTTAGAATGTGAGCCGCTTCCGGTGTTAAACTGCGGAATGGGGTGCCAGTACCAGTGCGACGAAACCGTTTCCGGTGAGCAGCTTGAGGAATATATACAAGACGCACTTGACTTGATTGAATTTGCAAACGGCAGCGATTCGAGCACGTGGGGAAAAGTGCGTGCGAAAATGGGGCACAAGAAGCCATTCGGACTTACGTACCTTGCGATAGGCAATGAACAGTGGAACGAAAAATACTTTGAGCGTTATGAAAAATTTCAGAAGGCCATATCTGAAAAACATCCGGAAATTCGCCTTATTACCTCAAGCGGCCCGTCAGCAGCCGGCAAGGAGTTTGACAATGCGTACGAGTGGCTTCGCGGTAAAGACCCATCGTTTGCGTTTATGGTGGATGAGCATTATTATGTGAGCGCTGATTGGCTTTTGAAAAACACTAATCGCTATGACAGCTATGACCGTTCGCTGCCAAAGGTGTTTGCAGGCGAGTATGCGTGCCATATATCGCCGTCTCAGCCGCGCCCGAACAGTTTGGAAGCAGCTGTGGCTGAGGCCGCTATGATGTGCGGATTTGAGCGCAACGCGGACGTTGTGTTCTTTGCGTCGTATGCACCGCTTTTCGCCCGAATCGGATATACCCAGTGGACGCCGGACCTCATTTTTGTAAACGGACACGACTTGTTCCTCACGCCAAGCTACTATGTACAGCAGATGTTCGCCAAAAACCTGCCGACATATACTTTGAAAGCGTCCGTTTCAGACGACATTCACGCTTCGGTGGGGTTTGACGAAAAAAATGGAGAGTATATAGTTAAAATAGCAAACTATGGCAACGAAAAGACTGTTGATATTGAAATAGCCGGAGCATCGGTAAAGGAAGCCGAAGCTCAGGTTTTAACCGCCTCGTCAAAGGACGCTGTTAATACGATGGAAAATAAAAGCGCTGTAATTCCGGCAAACGTACGATGCGACAGCGCAAGAACCTTTACTGCGCCGGCGTATTCATTTTCGGTGATTCGCCTGAAATAGCCCATGAGAACAAAAAAATGGATATATTTTGGAGGTACTAACGTGAAAAAAAACACAAGGACACTTATCTTGACGGCGCTGTTTGTGGCAATTATTGCAATACTTGCCGCGACACCACTCGGACTTATACAGCTCCCCGTTATTAAAGCGACGATACTGCATATTCCGGTTATAATAGGCTCTATCGTTCTCGGACCGAAAATAGGAGCTTTTTTGGGCGTGTGCTTTGGGACGGCCAGCATTATATCAAACACGACGATGCCCACGCTTCTCTCATTTGCGTTTTCTCCGTTCATTCCCCTTCCTACGGCCGATGAGGGCAGCCTCTGGGCGCTTGCGGTATGTTTTGTGCCAAGGATTTTGGTCGGTGTTACGCCTTATTTTGTCTATCGTCTTTTACAAAAGCTTATGAAGGATAATAAAATCGGAGAAGTTTTTTCCTTGGCAGCTGCGGGCTTTATCGGCTCGATGACCAACACAGTCCTCGTTATGGGCGGAATTTACGTTATTTTCCGCGATGCCTATGCCGCAGTGCAAAATGTGCCGGCAGAGGCTGTGTTCGGCCTCGTCGGAACAGTAATTGCAACAAGCGGAGTTTCGGAGGCAATCGCCGCTACGCTTATAACCGCCGCAGTAGGTAAAGCGCTTTTAGTCGTAATTAAAAAATAATGCTTGACATACTGCAGTGACGGGCGTATAATAAGAACGGTTGTTCTGAAATACATATGAATGGAGAATGAGTTATGTCAACCGAAAAGCAAGACGCTCTCGATATGGCAATAAGTCAGATAGAAAAGGCATACGGTAAGGGCGCAGTCATGAAACTGGGTGAAAATAAGCATTTGAACGTGGATTCCATACCAACGGGTTCACTCGCGCTGGACATTGCGCTTGGAATCGGGGGTGTGCCCAAGGGCAGAATTGTGGAAATATACGGACCGGAGTCCTCCGGAAAAACTACGATTGCACTGCACATCATAGCCGAAGCTCAGAAGCAAGGCGGCGAAGCGGCGTTTATAGACGCGGAGCATGCGCTTGACCCTGTGTACGCCGCAAATATCGGAGTGGATGTGGACTCGCTGCTTGTCGCGCAGCCTGACACGGGCGAGCAGGCGCTGGAAATTGCCGAGGCGCTTGTCCGCAGCGGCGCGCTGGACGTTATCGTTATAGACTCTGTTGCGGCGCTTGTCCCGAAAGCGGAAATCGACGGCGAGATGGGAGAGGCGCACATGGGTTTGCAGGCAAGGCTTATGTCACAGGCGTTGCGGAAGCTTGCGGGTGTTCTGTCAAAGTCCAATACAGTGTGTGTGTTCATAAACCAGCTTCGTGAGAAAATCGGCGTTGTATACGGCAATCCCGAAACCACGGCGGGAGGCAGAGCTCTCAAGTTTTACGCGTCGGTACGAATGGATGTAAGGCGTGTGGATGTCATCAAGGTCGGCACAGATAGTGTCGGCAACAGAACCAAGGTAAAGGTCGTGAAGAACAAGGTCGCACCTCCGTTCAAGGATGCTGAGTTTGATATGATGTACGGAAAAGGAATATCGCGCGAGGGCAATATTTTGGATGTGGCTGTTAAAGAGGACATTGTCCAAAAGGGCGGCTCGTGGTTTTCATACGGAGATATGCGTCTGGGGCAGGGGCGTGAAAATTCAAAAATGTTTCTTATAGAGAACCCCGAAATATGCAAAGAGATAGAGGCAAAAATTCGCAAAAAACTCAGCGAGCAATGAAATTGAACAAGCGTGTCGCCGAATGTCGATGCGCTTTTTATTTTAGGAGCGAGACAAATGGATAGAAAATGGTTTGCACAATGCTGTCTGTCACTTTTTAACAGCTGCTGTGCGCGTACGGGAATAGGAACTCAAAAAGAACGCGCGCTTCACAAGGTTCTAAAACGCTATTTTGAACCGGACGAAGCGTTTCACGAACAAAAAATAGGCCGTTTTGTGGCCGACATTGCCAAGAACGGGAAGATAACGGAAATACAGACGCGCTCGTTTAACACGCTGCGTACCAAGCTCGAAGCATTTTTGCCGCAATATGAGGTTACGCTGGTATACCCGATTGCTCATATAAAGCACCTTTGCTGGATATCGGAAGACGGAGAAGTTTCAAAACGCCGTAAAAGCCCGAAGAAGGGCAGTATTTACGATGCGGCTGCGGAGCTTTATAAAATAAAGCAGTTTCTCACAAACCCAAATTTGAGAATTTGTCTTGTGCTTATCGATTTGACCGAGTACCGCAGTCTGAACGGGTGGAGCCGCGACAAGAAAAAGGGTTCCTCGCGCGCGGAGAGGATACCGTCCGATATTGTGGACGAGGTCTACATAGATGACTACGGTATTTTTATACCAAAAATAATACAGCCTTTTACATCGCGTGAATTTGCGCAAGGCGCGCACATAAATATGAAGAAGGCCGTGGTTTTGCTGAATATTCTTAACCATGTAGGTGCGGTCGAGCGCGTTGGAAAAAAAGGGAACTGCTATTTGTATTGCAAAAGAGATGCTTGACAATTCTTGAAAATTTGTTATACTAATATAGAAATATTTAATTTGGAGGGGGAGCTATGAAAAGAGCAGGAATACTGGTACTTGCAATGCTGCTTGCTTTTACGGCGGTGCAGCTTTGCGCCTTTGCTGCTGCGGACATTGAGGTTGGCGACTATGTTGAGATGGGCGAGTATTACGGAGAGACCGTAATCTGGCGCTGTGTGGCGGTTGACTCAAACGGGCCGCTGATGCTTTCTGACAAGGTGCTGTGCTTCAAGGCGTTTGATGCGGCGGGAGAAAACGGGTCCGGCAGTCATGCGCGCCATGCGTATAACTCAACTTTTTACAGACAGCAATACGGGTCAAACTATTGGACAGATTCCAACATTCGCGCGTGGCTTAACAGCGATTCAAGCGCTGTGGCATGGTCGTGCGGCAACGCGCCGGACACTGCACATGTTTGGGCGGGACATAATGCCTATAGCGATGAGGCGGGTTTTTTGAACTCGTTTTCATCCAAAGGCGTAGGTATGATAAAAAGCGTTTCACAAAAAACGCTGCTTTCGCGTGGCGAGTATGAGGATATGACTTCTTACGGAAGCGCATTCCACACGTTTAATAACGTGTTGAGCAAAATAGTTCAAAACTACGACAGCGCGTTTTCTGAAGAGGTGACTGATAAGGTGTTCCTTCTCGATGCAAAGCAGCTCTATGCGCTTTATCAGAACCGCTCCGTTCTGGGCGATAGTTATTTTGCGGCATATCCTACAGCACAGGCTGCGGCTAATTCTGAATATCCGATTTCCGCCGATGAGGTTTGCAAATACTGGCTACGCACCCCTACGGCGAGCAACGTCCAAGGAACCGCTGTTAGGACTTGCGAAAACGATGACGTGAGAGATATAGCGGCATATAATGGTTCAATCGGAGTGCGGCCCGCGTTTTACTTTGATAATAGCAAGGTCGAAATTGGCGGCGGCTCAGGCACCGAACTTTTTCCGTACACGATTGCAGGCGCAGGAAAACCCAAGATAGAGATAACGTCGTCTGTTTATTCAGAAGGAGAGCTTTCTATCAGCGCAAATGTCCGCATAGGCGACAATTCAGAGGTTTACGTGGCGTTTGGAGCATATGATGCGAACGGGAATTTGACGGGCGTGATATCAGAAATAGTAACTGCTGACATTACACAGACATATACATTGGCCGTAACAGACGATACGGAAACAGTACGCGGCTTTATCTGGGACAGCAAAAACACTATTGCCGCTATAAACGACGGCGAGTGCGCGAAAAGCAGTGTTGAAGAAGATATGCAGGAAGTTGCGGCATACATATCGTTTGACGACAGCGCGGATATAGGTTCTTACCAAAAATCGGGCACGGTTAATTTTACGGAGGGTCTTTTGGGCAACGCCGCGTATTTTGACGGCAATGCTTCGAACTATCTCACAATTCAAAGCGCCACAGGCAACGATTTGCTTGCCGGCAAGGACGAGGTGACTGTTTCGTTCTTCTTAAAAACGACAGATGAAATATGGCCGTTTTACGCCTCGCCGATTGCGGGAGCGCCGACATATCAAGCGGAAAACTATATAGGCATCCTTGACCGTGTGGGAACACTGGAGTATGAAAGGTATCTGGGCGGGCGCTCCGCTTCAACGTCAAGTGCGATATCGGGTGTTTCGTGTTCTTCCAATACGTGGCATCATTTGGCGCTTGTTTTAACGCCGTCCTCGTCAGACCTTTATATAGACGGCTCGCTCGGCTTTTCACTGGCAAGCAGCTCGACATTGCGGGCGCTGTTCCCGACAACATCTTATATATTCCTCGGACATTCGACTTGGGACAGCGGCGAAAGCTATACCGGATATATAGATGAGTTCAAGGTCTTTGATAAGGCTTTGACTCCGGAGGAAATTCAAAAGGAGATGGACAGAGCGCTGTAAAATTTACAAGTTTGAACCGCGGGTTTCCCGCGGTTCTTTGTTTTATTTTGATAAAACGCGCATTACGGCTTCGTTTTTTGCAAAGACAACATACGGCGGCAGAATATTTTGTTGAATTTGCCCTTTGTGTTTGATGGTGGAAAGTGATATAATAATTATATCAAAGGAGTGATAACGTGAAAGAAGTGACAATTAGGCACATTAGGTTTGGAAGCGGAACAGTGGTTTCCGAGTCGGAAGGTTACATAAAAGTAAAGTTTGACAATGAAGCGGTGGGAGAGAAAACATTTGTATATCCGGATGCTTTTTCTTCGTATATTGCTTATGACGACAAGAAACTACAGGAAAAAGCGCTGAGCGATTTGAATGCGGCGCGCAGTGCGGCGGAAAAGGAAATAGCAAACCACATTCGCTCGCGTGAGACGGAGCGCAAACTTACAAAGATAGCGGAAAAAGTGAAGCTTAAAAAGAAAAAATCGCATAATAAAAAATGAACGGACCCAGGAAAAACAGCCTCCTATGGTAGAATAAAAGTAGCTGCCATAAAGGGCAGCACTAATAAAACAGTACAGAGTTGTTTTCGAGAAATGGCATGGCTTTCGGGCTATGCCGTTTCTCCGTTTTGCAGGTCATTCAGCACGGCGGGCGTCAGCTCGTCCAAGCCGAGATACTTTTGTACCTTGTCGATAAACCTGTAAATATTTTCTGCCTGTTCTTCCTGCTGTGTAATTTCTTCATTCAGTTGCAACAGCATTTCCCGCAGTTCCGTCTGCTCCCGCTCGTAACAGTCAGAAAGCATTTGAAATCTGTTGTCAGAGATTTTTCCGTTGGCGCTATCTTCGTATTACTACCTACAGCACCTGAAAATGCTAAAGAAGTGTAAAAATATTTTTCGCACTACTACGGTGAAGGCAGCACAAAATTACAAAGGCAAAAGAGAACTTTTGAAAAAACGTATTTCCTTGACACAAGTAAGGTGATACATTATAATGTAAAGCAGTTAGCTTACCGATGTATAAACGGAGGCGATGAAATGCCAAAAAAAGAATACGAACCAGGTAGCTATGGGGCATACCTCGTCGCCTTGATAAACCACACAATTTCTCGCAAGCTGAGTTTGCAAAACGGATAAATGTATCTCGAACATATCTTTTCGATTTGTTTAACGGCAGAGTAAAACCATCTGCGCCGGAAATGCAGGAAAAGATAGTTTCAGTATTAGAATTGACAGATAAAGCAAGAGATGAATCCTTCAATATAACCGCATAACCGCCGCAGGACGCAACGAGATTCCAAAAGATGTTTTCGATTATCTCTATAGCAATGCCGACGAAATTACAATTATTAGAGAAAGTATGAGGGTGTAACGATGGCTAAGAAAGAAGTAAGAACTGATTTATGGGTATATGATTTGCTCAAACAAGCAAATATCAAACTTGACCCTCAAGGCAGCTCTGTAAAGGAAATCAATACTGCGCTTAAAACAGCGTCAAAAAAGGGAACGGGAAATGTTGGATTCCCGGAATATGTGGGTGTAGTCAAGGACTATCTGCTTGTAATTGAAGATAAGGCAGATTTGTCAAAACATATTAAGTTGGACGATAAAGGCAATATCAGTACAGAAACAAGTGCTGTAACCGATTATGCGGTAAACGGCGCGGTTTTCTATGGAAAGCACCTTGCTAACAACACCTCATACAAAAAGGTCATTGTGTTTGGAGTGTCGGGCGATGAGAAGAAGCACAAAATCACGCCGATATATATTGACGAAACAGAGTATTACCGAGAATTGCCCGAAGTTGAATCTTTCATTTCTTTTAGCGAGGACAACATTGACGAGTATTATATCCGTGAAATCCTCAAAGAGGATACAGACTATGAAAAAGAAACCGCTGAAATCCTAAAGGACGCCAGCGTATTGCATGAAGATTTAAGAAACTACGGAAACCTGCTCGATACAGAAAAACCGCTGATTGTATCCGGTATTTTGCTTGCACTCCGTGAGAGCGAATATAAGAACTTTTCGGTCAGCGATTTAACGGGCGACAGCGTGAAAACAGACGGGCAGAAAATCTATGACGCTATCAATGGCAATCTGCGACGGGCAAATGTTTCGCCGGAAGTAAAGAAAGATAAAATACTGGGGCAGTTTGCATTTATCAAAGATACGGTAAAGCTGAATGAAGTAGATCCGAAACTGCAAAAGACACCGCTGAAACATTTTGCAGAGTATTTAAACGAAAAAATCTATAAGTCTATCCGCTATGCAAGCAGCGCAGAAGATTATATCGGCAGGTTTTACGGCGAGTTTATGAGTTATTCGGGCGGCGACGGTCAGACGCTCGGAATTATCCTTACCCCAAAGCATATCACACAGCTTTTTTGCGATTTGGCGGATTTGCAGCCTACCGATGTTGTTTTTGACCCTTGTTGCGGAACAGCAGGATTTTTGATTGCTGCCATGCACAATATGCTGGCAAAGACAGCCGATGATACACAGAAGAGGAACATCAGACAAAAGCAGCTTCATGGCATTGAAATGCGCCCCAATATGTTCACAATCGCAACGACAAACATGATTTTGCGCGGCGACGGGAAAAGCAACTTGATTAATGATGACTTTTTCAAGCAGGACGCAAACAAACTGCAACTAAAACAGTCTACTGTCGGCATGATGAATCCGCCTTACTCGCAAGGCTCAAAGCAAAATCCTGACTTGTATGAAATGGCGTTTGTGGAGCATTTGTTAGATTCTCTTGTTGCTGGAGCAAGGTGTGTCGTGATTGTTCCGCAATCCTCCATGACAGGCAAGACAAAGGAGGAACAGGCGCTAAAAGAGAATATCTTGAAACACCATACATTGGAGGGCGTTATCTCTTTGAGCAAAGATACATTTTACGGAGTTGGTACAATTCCCTGCATTGTCATATTTACTGCGGGAGAGCAACACCCTGCTGACAAGGTCTGCAAGTTTATCAATTTTGAAAATGACGGTTATAAAGTGTCTCCGCACATTGGGCTTATCGAAACCGAATCAGCAAAGGATAAAAAGCAGCATCTGCTCGATGTTTGGTTCGGAAGAATAGAGGCTGAAACAAAGTTCTGTGTGGAAACAACTATCGAAGCAACCGATGAATGGCTGCATAGCTTTTACTATTTCAATGATGAGATTCCAACGGAAGAGGATTTTATTAAGACAATCGGTGATTATTTAACCTTTGAGTTTTCAATGGTTATGCAGGATAGGGAGTACCTTTTTAAGGAGGAACGCCATGTTGAAGTTAAGTGATAGAAAGTGGAATTCATTTTTTCTGTCAGATGTTTTTACCATAAGTGCGGGAAAGAGATTGACAAAAGCTGATATGGACAAAGGCAACATTCCTTTTATAGGAGCAACAGATTCAAATAATGGAATTACAAATTGGATTTCTACGCCAAATGCTTCTGCTGATAAAAATGTTTTGGGAGTAAACTATAATGGTAGTGTTGTAGAAAACTTTTATCATGGATATTACTGCGTATTTTCAGATGATGTTAAAAGATTGCATCTAAAGGTAGTGAAGGATAATAAATACATTCTACTTTTCTTTAAGACCGTCATTTTGCAACAGAAAGTTAAATATACTTATGGTTACAAGTTTAATGGCCATCGAATGGAGCGTCAAAAAATACTTGTACCCGTTGATGAGCAAAGCAATCCTGACTATGCTTTTATGGAAGAGTACATCAAAGAGCGCGAGGAACAACTCATACAAAAATACAGGGAATATATTGGCAAAAATACCCAAACGGGGGGGGGTACTGAAACCCCTTGATTCTCTGCAATGGCGCGAGTTTTTCTTGACAGATATATTTTCTGAAATTAGGAGAGGAAAAAGACTTAAAAGGGAACATCATAAAAAAGGGACTGCTCCGTATGTTTCTTCATCTGCTTTATCAAACGGTGTAGATAATTTTGTCGCAAATAAAGATAGTGTGCGTATCTTTGAAAATTGTTTAACGTTAGCAAATAGTGGAAGTGTTGGAGCGTGCTACTATCATCCATACAGTTTTGTTGCAAGCGATCACGTAACGAGTTTGCAAAATCCAAAATTCAACAAGTTCCACTATCTATTTCTTTCGACTATAATATCGCGTTTTGCAGAAAAGTATAACTTCAATCGGGAAATAAATGATTTGCGTATATCACGAGAAAAAGTCTTACTCCCTACTGATGAAAGTGGCTTACCTAATTATGTATATATGGAGCAGTACGGCAAAATGCTCATGCTACAAAAATATCAGCAGTATCTGAACTATATCAGCGCATAGAAGAAATAACAAAGACGGGAACAGCCGTCAAGGGTAAACTTTGCGTTACGCGCCCTTGACAGCTATCCTCGTTTTTGCTGCATGGTAATCAAGAGGGGCAAACCGCAGACCGCTTGCGCCCTCAAATATTATGGGTGTCCTGTCACACAATAAATGTTAAAAAATCCTGTATTTATGCGGCTTTGCGGGTACAGAAATGAGGCGGGTAAGGGGGTTTTATATTCCCGCTCCCGAAAACAGCGTTATATTGCGTAACTTTTTTTGTATTGCCAGCACAAACGGCGGCTGTTTGCGGTCTTGCCCGAAAAAATTTTTATTGATTTTTTCTTGAATGTATGCAATAATGGTTATGGTAAAATAATAATTATAGGGAAAGAAGTGTAGCCAATGAAAACGGGAGTAAAAATACTTATAGTGGTAGCGGTAATAGCCGTGATTTTGATTGCCACATTCGGCGGAACGTATAATTCGCTTGTGCAGGAGAGAGAGACGGTAGAGCAATCGCTTTCTACGATAGATGTGCAGCTTAAGCGCCGTGCCGACTTGATACCGAACCTTGTTTCCACTGTGAAAGGGTATGCGGAACATGAGTCCGAGGTCTTAGATTCCGTGACACAGGCGCGTACACAGTATGCATCGGCATCGAGCGTTGCAGAGAAAGCTGCGGCTGACAGTGAGATGAGCGGTGCGCTTTCCCGCTTGCTGATGGTTGTAGAAAATTATCCCGACCTAAAGGCGGACGCGAATTTCCGCCAGCTTTCCGATGAACTTGCCGGCACGGAAAACAGGATAGGCGTTGCCCGCCAGGACTATAACGAAGCGGCGCGAACCTATAATACGAAGATTAAATCATTCCCGACAAATATCGTCGCACCCATAATGGGGTTTGCCGAGGTTGAATATTTTGAGGCGTCTGAAAGCGATAGGGATGTTCCGGAGGTTTCGTTTTAAGTGAAAAAAATTCTGATGCTTTTTGCGGCAATGCTCGTTGCCGTGAATGCTTTTGCGGCGGATATACCGGAGCCGGAAACGGATTTTTATGTAAATGATTTTGCCAACGTACTCAGCAATGAAACAAAAACGTATATGGTGAACGCTTCCGCACAGCTTGCGGAGCAGACGAATGCCCAGATAGTTGTGACGACAATTTTGAGCGCCGATGGAGAGAATATCGAGTCCTATTCTTTGCGTATGGCGCGTGAATGGGGAATAGGCGGCGGCGATGAGAATAACGGCGTACTGATTCTGGTCGCAACAGAAGACCGCAAGAGCCGTATAGAGGTTGGCCGAGGCCTTGAGGGAGCGCTTCCGGACGGGAAAACAGGACGCATTCAAGATGAGTATATGATTACATTTTTTGCTCAAGGCGACTATGAGGCGGGCATCCGTGCCGGATTTGACGCGGTAATGTCTGTTGTTTGTGACGAATACGGGATTGAGCTTCCCGACGGATGTGTCCGTCCCGAAGGTATTGACGACGATAGCGATATGTCCGTAAACATTTTCGGAGTTCTGGCAATAGTATTGCTGGTAATTATTATTTCTTCGCATAACAAAGGCGGTAAAAACGGAACGCGAACCACATGGACTAACAGCGGCAATTTGGGCGGCGGATTTGGCGGTTCGGGCGGCAGAGGAGGTTTCTCCGGCGGTGGAGGAGGCTTTTCCGGCGGAGGGTCCAGCAGAGGCTGGTAGATGATAAAAGGGCAGCGTGCACATCAAAATGCACGCTGCCTTTTTGCCTATTCGTTCTGTGGTAAATGATGATGCGCGTGGGCGCAGTGCGGGCAGTCGCCATGACATTCGTGAGACTCCGTCTTTTCGCCGCGGCGCTGCTTGTAGTCGTCAATCGCTGCCTTTATTGCCTCTTCGGCGAGCACTGAGCAGTGCAGTTTTACAGCGGGCAGTCCGTCGAGAGCATCTACAACAGTTTTATTTGAAAGCGCAAGAGCCTCATCCACAGTCTTGCCTTTCACAAGCTCCGTTGCCATTGAACTGGTAGCTATTGCGGCGCCGCAGCCGAAAGTTTTGAATTTAACGTCTACAATAATATCGTTCTCTATTTTCATGTACATTTTCATAATATCGCCGCACTTGGCGTTGCCCACGGTACCAACGGCGTTTGCGTCCGAAATTTCTCCGACGTTGCGCGGGTTTGAAAAATGGTCCATAACTTTTTCGCTGTACATTTTTGTAAATACTCCTTTACGTTTTCAATTTGCCGAATTTGAAGTCTGTAATCCTTATTTCGCTGCAGCGTCCTCCTCGTACAAGGGCGACATTGCCCTTAACGTAGAAACAATGCTTTTAAGAGCGTCTACAAATGCGTCAATTTCCTCCATGGTATTATCTTCCGACAGCGTTGCTCGCATGGAGCCGTGCGCAATCTCGTGAGGTAAGCCTATCGCGAGCAGCACGTGTGACGGGTCAAGCGAGCCTGAGGTACAGGCGCTGCCGCTTGAAACGATAAAACCGCGAAGGTCAAGGTGTAAAAGCAATCCTTCGCCCTCAATATATCTGAAGCAAAAATGGGCATTGTTGGCAAGCCTGCGCGTCGGGTCCCCGTTAAGCCGTGAATCTGGTATCTCACTGATGACTCGCCCAATAAGATAATCGCGCATGGCGGCAATCTTTTCTGTGCGTTCGCTCATTGTTTCGGATGCCGCGCCGAGTGCGGACGCAAGCCCAACTATTCCGGCAACATTTTCGGTTGCGGCTCGCCGTCCCATTTCCTGCGCACCGCCATGAATTAAATTGTCTATCTTAACGCCGCGGCGTACATACAGCGCCCCGACACCTTTCGGACCGTGAAATTTGTGCGCGCTCAGCGAGAGCAAATCTATATTCATCTCGCAAACATCTATTCTTTCCGCACCTGCCGCCTGCACCGCGTCGGTATGAAAATAAACGCGGTTTTCACGGGCAATTTTGCCTATTTGTGAAATCGGATTTATCGTGCCGATTTCGTTGTTGGCAAACATAATTGAAATAAGTATGGTATCTGGCCTCAGCGCGTTTTGAACAGCGTCCGCGCTCACTGCGCCGTATTCATCCACGTCAAGATAAGTCACCTCAAAGCCCTGTTTCTCAAGGTATTGGCATGTATGGAGTACTGCGTGGTGTTCCGCCTTTGAGGTAATAATATGCCGACCTTTGCCGCAGTTGGCATAGGCGACGCCTTTAATGGCCCAGTTATCCGCTTCGCTTCCGGAAGCGGTGAAAAACACCTCGCTGCTTTGAGCGTCGAGCGCTTGCGCGACTATGTCCCGCGCTTCATCTATGGCGCGCCTCGCTTGGGCGCCGGGTGTCGTATATGTGCTTGATGCATTGCCGAACTTGTCCGTCAGATACGGCAGCATCTTATCAAGCACTTCTTTCTTTATTTGCGTTGTTGCCGCATTGTCAAGGTATACCAAAATATATCATCCTCCAAAAGGGAATATTTACGCAATGTATACTCGGCGTATTTCCACCAGTGTTCCGATAGGAGTAAACTCATATATCGGGGGATAGGATTCATCGGCTGCGGCCAAATGCACAATGCCGCCGGTATCAAGATAACGGCGCAAAACAATGGAATCCTTTACAAGCGCAAGCACAATGTCGCCTTGCCTGCATTCTTTCTGATATGCGATTACGGCCAGACAGTCGCTTGTTATCCCGTCGCGACGCATAGAGTCGTCCGGAACTTTCACACCGAAGCATGATTTTGCTCCGCAAAGCATGGCCTCGGCCAAAAACCCGATACCAACCATGTTTTTTGAATTCAGAAAACCATCAACTGAATCTATTTTCTCCACAACGGGAAATGCAATCGGACCTCCCGATTCTTCCAAAGAAAAAGCTTTTTCCCGCTCATCGAAAACGGAAGAGTCAACATTGAAAAAATTGCAGAGAAGCAAAATCAACTCCTCCGACGGCAGCGAATACCCTGTGCAACACGATTCGAGTACAGATGCGCGGACGTTTATTTTTTGCGCACATTCCGCAAGCGTTATACCTCTCTCTGTACAAAGCCTCTGCAGCAGTGTTGAAAAACTCGACATAACATACACCTCAGATTCTACTCAGTCAGTATATACCGGTTTTTTATGTTTGTCAAGCAAGATAGCGATCAATGTCGTCTTGTGTTCTGCGGTTGTCAATGATGTGACCCAAAAAAAGTTTGAGCGTTTGCGATAAAG
>JAUNBL010000078.1 GCA_030527235.1 Clostridia bacterium
ATCTACTAAGTAAATCCATCCCTCTTGCTTTTTGTTCTTCTGATAATGGCATTTTTTTATGTTTTGTCTGTTTGTATGTCGTGTCCTACGGTTGCTGGTAACGGTTTGCATATTGGCGAAGTGGCGGCTGCTATAAATTTCCTGCGGGGTAGGGAGTTGCAAGTTCTCAATTCCCTTTCTGCGGGGCTTCTGCCGCCATTTTGCCAATATGCTTGTTGAACTAAACCTTCGGTAGCTTTCTCCATTAACATTCAGGTTTTTAAGTATCATTTTTTCATCTTTTTCCGTCATCAAGCCGTCGGTGAGAGATGATTTCTTTATTTTGCAAAAATAATCAAAAAAAATAAATTATGACGTTAACAGCAAACAAAAAGATTGGGCGCAACCTTGTAAAACGCGCCAAAGAAGAAGTTCCGGGTTTTGAGGCGATGTATTATCGTTTTGAGCGCAGCATGTCCCTTTTGGGGCGGAGTAAGAAGACGTTTGAGAGTTATGGCCGGCATTTGGCGGTCATTTCGCTGCATTTCGGGCGCACGCCTTTGGAGCTGGAGGCGGAAGAAGTTCAGGAGTATCTGTTTGAATTACAGCGAAGAGCGAGAACGCCCTCGTTGACCTATTTCAAACACACGGTCTTTGCTTTGCGTTTTCTGCTAAAGTCGGAAGGGCTTTCGTATGATTATCTGGCGCTTCCGGAGATCAAAAAAGAGAAAAAGCTACCGACGGTGTTGAGCAAAGAGGAAGTTTGGGCGATGCTCCATTCTTGCAAAACGCTGAAACACAAGATGCTTATCGGCCTGCTTTATGGCTGCGGGTTGCGATGTCTTGAGGTTCGCAATGTTCGTTTGCGGGATTTGGATTTTGACCGAAAACGCCTGCACGTGGTACAGGGAAAAGGAAAGAAAGACCGCTATCTCCCTCTCTCAGAGCATTTAATACGCGGATTAAAAAATTACATCGCGACGGACCATCCGGTCGAATGGCTGTTCAACGGCCAACCAAACGATCGGGAAGGCGGCGATTTTGCTACGCAATATGCCGGACGCAGCATTCAAGGCATTGTCAAAGAGCTTGCTAAACGCGCCGGCATCGCCAAAGACGTTCATGTTCATACGCTCAGGCATACTTTTGCGACGCATCTTTTGGAGGACGGACTTGATATTGTGAATGTTAAAGAGATGTTGGGACATGTTCGGATTCAGACGACGATGGATTATCTGCACGTTGCGCGCAGCAATCCGCTGCGCGCTTTCAGCCCGTTAGACACCCTGTTCGAACAATGCTCGAAAAAGTAGAAGTAGCTGATATTCTGCGAGGTTTAGGCGAGAAAGTAGAACATTTAGGATTCAACAACCATCAACTCCGGACGCTTTCTGCGCTCCGAAAATGCCGTACGTCGGAACTTGGCGGCCACATCGACGCTTGCGGCGAATGCGGTACGGTTCGTATCAGTTACAACTCGTGCCGCAATCGACATTGTCCTAAATGTCAAGGGAATAAGCGTGAAGAGTGGATACGGAAACGTAACGCAGAACTGCTTCCGGTTTCTTATTTTCATGTCGTTTTCACGCTGCCGGATGCGTTGAATTGTTTGTGTTTACACGCTCCGCGAATCCTTTACGCCCTTCTGTTCATGTCTGTGTGGGAAACGCTTCGTCAGTTCGGCTTCAACAAAGGCGTCAAAATAGGCATGATTTGCGTGTTGCACACATGGGGACAAAATCTCGGCTTACATCCTCATTTACACTGTATTATTCCATGCGGCGGGGTGGACAAAAACGGAAAATGGAAGAACATTCGCGCCGACGGCAAATTCCTCTTTCCCGTCAAGGCTTTGAGCAAAGTCTTTCGCGCCAAGTATGTTGCGCATCTGCGAAAACATAAATTGGGTTCGCAGGAGCTGTTCGATGCGCTATTCTCCAAAGAATGGGTGGTCTATGCCAGACGTCCGTTTGCACATCCGTCGCATGTAGTTGAATATCTGGGCAGATACACGCATAAAGTGGCGATTTCGAACAACCGGATTCTCTCCTATGAAAACGGAAAAGTACGGTTTCGTTACAAAGATTACCGCCACAACGGCGTCCAAAAGGAGATGGAACTGGATGAGAAAGAGTTTGTTCGGAGGCTTTCATTACACATTCTCCCTCAGGGATTTGTACGAATCCGGCATTACGGCATTTTGAGTTCAACGACGAAAAAGGAGGCGATTCCTTGCATCAGGGAGCAACTTCCTGACAATGACTTTGTTCACGTGGCCGTAAGCAAAGGAAAACCGTACAATCCGTTGATTTGTCCGTGTTGCGGCAAGGAGTCCATGGTCACGATTGGCGTTATTCCGGTGCGCGGGCCGCCGGTTTTTCTGTCCGAACAGCGCACAAGCGGCTGTCTGTCAGATGGTCTTATTCGAATCTCTTAAAATCTGTCTTTCGACGGACGGCTACCGCTTTGTCCGGGCCGCAGAAAATCTGCTTTTGACCGCCGATTTCTCCGGCGCAGGGGAAGGAGTCAAGCCCCAAAGAGGCCTCAAAAGCCGGTTTCTCTCGGAAGACAACGCCCGCGCGCTCCCTTGTTTGCTCGTAAAAAAAGAGATAATCCCACCGCAATCCCCATAGCTATTTTTTTCTCCGTCGTCCTGCAAACCGGTTTCGTTCAACATGGTTTTCATTGTTCGTGCTCGTGCCTCGCACGCAACGAAAACTTAGTTATTAGTGGCTGGCGATGGTTTATACTGAATGTAATTGAAATAGTTTTGTCATATAATGTCGTAATACTATTTTTAGATTAATCCAAGTATCCATTTGTCAGTCAAGCCACTATCTTCAAATAATTTACTCGTTAGTTCGAATTTTTTATTTCCAATAACAATATCTATATTTGGGTCTTTATCAATCCAT
>JAUNBL010000079.1 GCA_030527235.1 Clostridia bacterium
TTGTCAGAGATTCATTTAACAGTATAAAACGAAATTCGGTAATGGGCGTTGCGTCGGTGCTGTCGGTAGTGTGCGCGTTGATTATAGTAGGCGTAGTGCTTGCTCTTGCAATAAACGTCCCGCCATTGTATAATATAACTAAGATACAATCCTTATGCTGAAATTAAATTAAAGAAGGGAGAAATTTGACATGGTTCAAGTTATTCTCGGCGAAAAGGGTACCGGCAAGACAAAGCGGCTTATCGACGCGGTCCACGTGGCGGAGGCGGAAGCGGCGGGCAGCGTTGTGCTGATTAATAAGGACGACAGGCATCTGTTTGACGTCACACATCGCGTACGGCTTGTGAATACATCGGAGTTTGAGATTGACTCTTACTCGGCATTTTACGGGTTCATCTGCGGCATGGTGTCTCAGAATTACGACATAGCGCACATCTTTATCGACAGCATATTTAAGATTGCGTCCGACGACCTCGGTCAGTTCGAGGAATTTTTGGCGGCAATTGAGCCGATAGCGCAGAAGTTCAACATTAAGATAGTTATAACCGCGAGCCTTAACCCGTCGCTTGCAGGTGCGGGAATACTTAAATTTGAAAAATAGCTTCGCTGCAAATATTAAGCCGCGCGCCCATTTGGCGCGCGGCTTTGTCGTAACCTCTACAGCACTTTATTCAAGAAATCCTTCGTCCGCGGGTTCTGCGGGTCTCCGAATATCTCCTGCGGCGAGCCCTCCTCCATGATTACGCCTTCGTCTATAAATATAACGCGGTCAGCGACCTCGCGGGCAAAGCCCATCTCATGCGTCACTATAATCATCGTCATCCCTTCCTTGGCGAGCGTGCGCATAACGCCGAGCACCTCTCCGACCATCTCCGGGTCAAGCGCGCTTGTCGGCTCGTCAAACAGCATCAAATCAGGGTGCATCGCAAGCGCGCGCGCAATGGCAACTCGCTGCTGCTGCCCGCCCGAAAGCGACAGCGGGTACGCGTCCGCCTTTTCCGAAAGCCCGACACGGTCAAGCAGCCTGCGCGCAGTTTCCTCCGCCTCGGCCTTTGTTGCGATTTTGGTATCGACCGGCGCGAGCATAATGTTCTTCAGCACGCTCAGATGCGGGAACAGGTTAAACTGCTGAAACACCATGCCTATGTTGCGGCGCAGCACGTTGATGTTGTTCTTTTTGTCGGTGAGGCTGAGGTTGTCCACCGTGATAGTGCCGCGCGTGGGTCTTTCAAGCAGGTTAATGCACCTGAGCAGCGTGGACTTGCCGCTGCCGGAGGGCCCGATTATGCAGACGACCTCTCCTTCGCTCACGTCAAGGTCTATGCCGCGCAGCACTTCATTTTTGCCGAAATATTTGTGCAAGTCTCGTATACTAACTTTTATGGGCACTGTTCATCCTCCTTTCTATATGCGAAGAAACAGAGGTGAGGACGGAAATCGCAACGAGGTAAAACGCCCCGACAACAGTGTATGTCGCGAACGACTCCATCGTGCGCCCGATATAGATTTTGGCTTGGTATACAATATCAGCAAAGCCTATAACAGAGATTATAGACGTATCCTTCAAGGTAATAATGAACTGGTTCACAAGCGACGGCGCGCATATCCGCAGCGCCTGCGGCAAAATCACAGTCGCCATCGTGCGCGATTTGGACAGACCGAGCGAACGCGCCGCCTCCTCCTGCCCGCGCCCGACGGCAAGTATGCCGCTGCGGAATATTTCCGACATGTACGCCCCCGCATTGAGGGAAAGCGCAATAGTGCCGGCAGCGAACGCGTCAAGGCGAAAATCCGCGCCTATTGCAGCCATCGCCTGCGGCAGACCGAAGTATATGAAAAACGTCTGCACCAAAAGCGGAGTCCCTCGGATAATCCAGAGATAAACCTTCGCGACTGCGACAAGCGGCGGTATACGCGATATTCTGAAAAACAGCGTTATAAGCCCAAGCGCAAAGGCGATAAGTAAAGACACAACGGAAATTATAATCGTCATCTTCATGCCTTCAAACAGCATGGGCGTAGCTTCCGATAATACTCTGACTATGTTCAATGAAACAATTCCTTTCAAAAGCTGCCCCGCGGAAAGCGGGGCAGCTTAGTGTTTTTTAGGAACTACTCTGACTTGATGTACTTATCGAGAATTTCCTGATATTTTCCGCTTGCCTTAATGTTCGCAAGTCCCGCGTCAAACATTTCGAGGAGCTCCGTATTCTTATCCTTCATAACTGCAAAACCGTAGGAAGAACCCTTCTCCATGTCCGTCACCATTTTAAGACCGTTGCCCTGAGAAATGCCATAGCCCATTACGGGATAATCCTCAAAGCAGGCTACGGAGTTGTTTGCCTTAACATCCTCGTACATGTAAGGCGACTCGTCAAAGTACACAACCTCAAAGCCATAAGTTTCCTTGATTGATTCCGCGAACGTAGCGCCTTCTGTGCCATTTTTTACCGCAACCGTCTTGCCGCTAAGGCTCTCATATCCGGTAATGTCGGTGTTTTCGGCGGAAACCGCCATGACCACGCCGCTGTCGTAATAAGGAGCGGAGAAATCATACTTGAGCTGCCTCTCCTCGGTAATGCTCATGCCGGCGATAACGCCGTCGGCCTGGTTCGACTCAAGCGCAGCTACAGCAGCGTTGAAGCCGAGAGGCTTAAGCTCGTATTCAAATCCCTGGTCCTGTGCGATGGCGGCAAGCAGCTCAATGTCTATGCCGACATATTCGTTGTTCTCGTCCTGGAACTCAAAAGGCGCGAACGTCGTGTCAGTTGCGATAGTGTAAACCTTAGCGTTCTGCGCCTCCGTGGGCTGGTCGGGCTCCTCTGCGGGCCCGCCGCACGCCGCAAACGCAAGAGCAAGCGCAA
>JAUNBL010000045.1 GCA_030527235.1 Clostridia bacterium
TTGCACCGAAAACATTCTTTCTAAAAATGAGTTCGGATAAGTTATTAAATGGTGAGCCATCGGAGATTCGAACTCCGGACACCTTGATTAAAAGTCAAGTGCTCTGCCAACTGAGCTAATGGCTCGTATTCGGGGAACACCCAAAACAACAATATCGAGCGTTCCCGTGGCTGGGCTGGCAGGACTTGAACCTACGAATGCCAGAGTCAAAGTCTGGTGCCTTACCACTTGGCTACAGCCCAATATTAGAGTTAAAGTGGGGTGGATAGTGGGATTTGAACCCACGGCCTCTAGAGCCACAATCTAGCGCTCTAACCAACTGAGCTATACCCACCATATTGGCGTGCCTACAGGGATTCGAACCCCGGACCTACTGCTTAGAAGGCAGTTGCTCTATCCTACTGAGCTACAGGCACATTTGGAGCGGGTGATGGGAATCGAACCCACCTATTCAGCTTGGAAGGCTGATGTTCTACCAATGAACTACACCCGCATGTGTTTCTAATAGCCACTCGGTTATTATAGCAAACCAATAGGCTCTTGTCAACAATAATTTTTCAACTATCCCCAATATTTTCGATCAAGATCTCTGTACGTGAGCGCCTCGGCAATATCAATCGCGTCAATCGTATCCCGTAACTCAAGGTCGGCGATAGTCCGAGCCAGTTTCAGCACGCGCGTATACGCTCGCGCTGACATATGCATCGTATCAAAGGCGTTGCGAAGAAGTTTGTCCTCCGCCTCACCTATCGGGCAATATTTTTCGATAAGCGCCCCGGTAAGTTCGGAATTAGAGCGTATGTCATCATTTGCATATCTTTTCGCGGCAACAGCGCGTGCCGCCTCAACCCGCTCCCGAATGGCAGAAGAAGATTCCCCGGAAGCACCTTGCAGCTCATCATATTTAAGAGAAGGCGCTTCCAGATGGATATCAATTCTATCTAAAAGAGGTCCGGAAATTTTTTTGCGATAACGCAAAACTTCACTTTCCGAACAACGGCACCTATTCGTTCCGTCTCCGTAAAACCCGCACCGACAAGGATTCATTGCGGCTACAAGCATAAACTTGGATGGATAGGTAAATGTCGCGTTCATTCTTGAAACCGTAATTTTTGCATCCTCCAATGGCTGACGCAAGGCTTCAAGCACGTCCTTGCGAAACTCCGGAAACTCGTCCATGAACAAGACGCCGTTATGCGCCATAGAAATTTCACCCGGCCGCATGTATTTGCTGCCGCCTCCAACTACGCTGGCGGCGCTGGCGCCGTGATGAGGCGCGCGAAACGGCCGGCATGTTACAAGCGGCGCGGCGGGGTCGATTTCTCCAGCAAGAGAGTGTATCTTTGTTACATCCATCGCCTCTTCAAGCGTCATCGATGGCAAAATTGTGGGTATTCGCTTTGCTATCATGGACTTACCGCTGCCGGGAGACCCCAGCATAATAAGATTATGCCCGCCTGCGGCGGCAATTTCCACACCGCGGCGCAGCACTTTCTGACCCTTTACTTCAGAAAAATCCACATTGTAAACACCTGTTTCACCTATAGCTGAACCTTCGGGAGGAGTGAGCGTTTCAAGAAGTTTTTCCCCGCTGAAATGCAAGTATACATCCGCAAGGCAGCCCGCCTTATACACCTTAAGCCCTTTTACAAGCGCCGCTTCAGAGGCGTTTTGTTCCGGCACAATTAGCACATCACAACCATTTCGTTTTGCGCAAAGAGCCGCCGACAAGACTCCGTTTATCGGACGCAGTTCGCCAGACAGTGCAAGTTCACCCAAAAGAGCGCACTGCGCCATTTCTCCGGTCAGCTGTCCGCTGCCCGCGAGGACAGACATGGCAATAGGCAAATCAAACTGCGTACCCTCTTTGCGCAAATCACCAGGCGCAAGGTTGACAACGGCGCGCTTGGGCGGAAACGTAAAACCACTGTTCACCACAGCGGCGCGTACGCGTTCTCGCGCTTCCCTAACCGTGGCATCGGGCAAACCTACGATATCAAAAGAAGGCAGACCGTTTGCAAAGTCCGCCTCCACTGTCACCATTATGCCGTCAAGCCCCGCGAGCGTAACGCTTTTCACCTGTGATAACATACGCTTCCTCCTGAGATGGCAAAAAGCTTCCTCAATGGACGCTTCTTTTTAGTCTTCGTCGCAATCGTCGCAGTCTTCACAGCCACAGTTGCAGCCATGGTCAAACTCAAGCTCTACCTTTTTGCCGCAGGAAGGGCATGTGATGAAATCCTCATCGCCGTCCAAAAGCTCATCATCAACATAAATGCTCTCGCCGCATTCGGGACACACGAAGCTGAACTCACTGGAAAAAATATCATCGTAATCCTCTTCGTCTTCGTCCTCGTCCTCATCATCGTAAATCACGTTCTCCAAATCAGCCAAATCATCATCCACATCATCAAGCTGAAGCTGCATCTCGTCTTGGATTTCCACGATTTCGCCGATAGCGTCTGCAACATCACCGAAAGCCTCAATAAGAGCTTTCAAAAGCTTGCCCTCTTTGCTTGTTGCGTCAATGTCTAAACCTTCCGCCAAGCCTTTAATGTAGGCGGCCTTTTCCGATAAAATACTCATAATTAAACCTCCACTTCACGCATTATGCGCGCTCCATATATTCTCCTGTTCTGGTGTCTACGCGAATTTTTTCGCCCTGATTTACAAACAACGGTACTTTTACAATAGCGCCCGTTTCAAGAGTTGCGGGCTTTGTGGCGCCCTGCGCCGTATTACCGGCAAAGCCCGGCTCCGTTTCTGTGATTACAAGCTCCACAAACAACGGCGGCTCTACTCCGAATACGTTATTTTTGTACGAGAGTACCTTTACGGTGTCATTCTCTTTCACAAATTTGAGCGCGTCACCCAGTACATCGGGGCTGATTGGCATTTGCTCAAATGTTTCAGGGTCCATAAAATAGTAAAGATCTCCGTCATTGTAGAGATACTGCATATCTCTGCGGTCAATGTGCGCTTTTTCAAATTTATCCGTGGGGCTGAACGACTTTTCCACCACGCCGCCCGAAATAACGTTTTTGATTTTCGTACGCACAAAAGCCGCGCCTTTGCCGGGTTTGACGTGCTGAAACTCAATTATCTGAAACACATTGCCATCGGACTCAAAAGTAACCCCGTTTCTGAATTCACCTGCAGAAATCATCAAAAACCACTCCTATCATAGTCTTGCATATTATTTTACCCTAAATCGTTCCAAATAGCAAGAACTTTTTTATACGAGCGGAGCAGGACGCGAAATCAGGTGCAGTATATTTCCGTCTATGTCTCTGAAAAAGAACGTAGAAATGCCGCTTGCAGAAGTTTTTGCGTCTGCAATAACTTCTACATTTTTCTCTTTAAGCATTGCCACATCACCTGAAAAATCATCGGTAGAAAGCGCAATATGACGCAGCCCGCTAATATCGGCCTGCGGGTATTCGCCCTCGGCACCGCTCGCAAAAATCTCCAGCATGCTCTTATCGCGAAATGCCATGAAATACGTTCCCTTCCCGTTGTCCAAAACACACTCAGCCCCGAAAGTGGTCTCATACCATTTTGCCAAGCGCGCCGGGTTTGCGCTCAGGATAGCCAAATGCTCCATGCCGATTACCATCTGCCGTCACCCTTTACTTATAATTTATTTCTGTGTCGAAAAATCCTATCGCGCACACATCCGGCCCCGCGTGCGTACCGATAATAGGGCCTATCGGCACTTCCTCAATATCCGTATCTCCTATCCTTGCAAGAACTTCTTCGCGAAGCTCCGCTGCCTTGGAACTCACACACGAATGCGCAATATAATAGTTATATCTTCCCTTCAAGCCGTGTTCGTCCTCTACGATGTCCAAAAGCTTTTTGAACAGCTTCTTCTCACCCCTGATTTTTCCGACCTGTTCAATGAGTCCGTTCTTTACCGTCAGAACCGGCCTTATATCAAGCATATTCGCCACCAGCAGCGTAGCAGTATTTATTCTGCCGCCTTTTTTTAGATGCGTTAAGTCTCCTACCAAAAAATAGACATTGGCGCCGGAGAGAGCCTCATCAAGTTTTTTCAGTATAGTCTCCGCATCCGCACCCTCCGCCGCCATTTTTGCCGCCATGAGCGCCGGAAGTCCGTAAGACATAGTGAAACTCTTGCCGTCCACAACGTAAATCTTTCCCTTGCCTTCCTCGCTCATTTCCCTGGCGACCATGCACGCATTCTGATACATCCCGCTTGCGTTTGCCGAGATACTGATATATATTAGCGTGTCATATCCCTCACCCAAAACGGCGCTAAAAAACTCCTCGTACTGAATCGGTGTAATCTGCGCCGTCTTTGGCGGTTCTTTCTCGCGTCTTTCGCGCTCAAAAAACTGCTCGCAAGTCTGCTCTTTCCCGCATTCGTAATAGGTGACCCCGTCAAACGTGTAGCTTATCGGAATAATTGAAATACCGTATTTTTTTGCCATCTCAGCGTTCATATCGCAGCCGCTGTCAGTTATAATTCTAATCTTACTCATTTCACTCACGCAAAATTCCTCTCTTTTTATCTCGGCGAAGGTGGTCCCCCTCTGTGTCCGCGTCTCGGACCGCCGCCTTCGTCGGCATTTATCGCGATTGCACTCATCGTGCGCTGTGCGCGCACAAGCGAAGCGTAGATTCCGTTCTTTTTCATAAGTTCGTCATGCGTACCGGTTTCCGCCAGGCGCCCCTCTTCCAGCACAACAAGCCGGTCGGCGTTTTTCAATGTTGAAAGGCGGTGCGCTATTGCAAACGTGGTTCTGCCACTTGTAAGGCGCGCAAGCGCGCTTTGGATTCTGCTTTCGGTTTCTGTATCCACGCTCGCAGTAGCCTCGTCCAGAATCAATATGACCGGGTCTGACAAAATAGCACGTGCGATTGATATTCGCTGTCTCTCCCCGCCCGAAAGACGATGCCCGCGTTCCCCTACATACGTATCATAGGCGTTTGGCAGATTCATTATAAAGTCATGTGCATTCGCCATTTTCGCGGCGCGGATAACATCGTTCACAGAGGCACCGGGACGTGCATAGCAAATGTTTGCCAAAATACTGCCGGAAAACAAATAACTCTCCTGTAACACAACGCCAAGCTTGCTTTTATAGGCGGAACGGTCATAATCACGTACATCGTGTCCGTCAATAAGAATCTCACCCTCGTCTGTATCGTAAAGACGCATCAGCAAATTAATAATCGTGCTCTTGCCGGCTCCGCTGTGGCCAACAAGACCAATCATCTCGCCCTTTTTTACGTTCAGAGAAAAATCCTTAATTACACTCTTATAAGATTTATATCCGAATGTTACATGTGAAAACTCCACGTTGCCTTGTATTTTATCAGCATCAGCATCAGAGTGCGCGGCCGCCTCGCCTTGCTCATCCATAATTTCAAACACTCGCTGTGCGCTTGTTACCGCCTCGCTCACATGGCGCGGCAAAAAGCTAAACCATTCCATACGATTATAAAGATAGCCGGCATATGTTGAGAACTGCATAAGTTCTCCCAATCCCATCTCTTTTCCGATTACAAGGCTGCCTCCGTACAGGAGTACAAAATAGCTGCCAAAGCCGACAAGGAAGCGAACAAATGGGAAAATAGTGTAAAAATATTTTTCATTTTTAGTTGTCACATCCCTTACGTTGCGGGCGGCTTCTCCAAAACGGCCAATTTCATATTGCTCCTGTCCAAACGCTTTTACAACGCGGATACCGTTCAAAACATCATTGAGCACGCTGGTTAAACGGTCCATTTTTCGCCACTGAATATGATAACGGCGGCGGATGTTTGTGCGTATGCGGTTGATTATTATTGCTACAAACGGAGCCGGAATAAGTATCAGTATAGCCATACGCCAATTATAGTAGAAAAGCATTATTGCCACGCCCAGAAAGAGCATAATTTCATTCAGCGCCTGCACCGCAATGTTTTGGATGAAACGCTGTATACGCCCGGTATCACCGTTGATGCGCTGCATGAGGTCGCCTGTTTTCTTATCCTCAAGATACCCAAGCCCCATGCTCTGAATCTTAGAATATACCTCATCACGCAAAGTACGGACAAGCATGTTGCTCGCCCTGGTTGACGCAATCTGGCGGAAAACACCCACGAGCGTAGAGGCGATGGAGCACAGCGCCGTAAGCGCAATGAAAATTATCAGCATTTTAATCGTGCCGGAGGGCGAGTTGATAACATCATTTATAAGATGCTTCTGAATCGCCGGAGACGCAAGCATTATCAAGCTGTTTAGCCAGAAAAGCCCCAGCAAAATTACGTAGAGTCTGCGGCAGTTCTTTGTTAAATCCCACAGCCGCTTGAATATGCCCATACGGTCGCTGCAATGCGGGCATATAGTAGTGTTGCGCAGAAATGCCCTGCCGCATGTTTTGCACTTTTTCTCATCATCTATACTCTTTTGGTGCGCACTGCCCGTTTCGATAATTTCCTCAAGAATTCTCTGAACCATTGCATAGCGCGCAAGATGCTCCATGGAGTAGCGCACTATAGGCATTGCAATGGAATCCACCTCGCACTCAAGATATCCTGCACTGTTCAGCTCCACGGCAAACGGGTTTGAAATTGCGCGGATGGGTATGCTTTTTGCGATAAGCCCTTTTTGCAGTACAAAAAGCCGCGCCGAACCTATTACGAAATAGCCTTCCGTAAAATCCGACGAAGCGTCCAAATCAAACGGCACACAATAGAGAATTTCTTCTTCGCCCAAAGCAGGAGTCAGCGCCGCCTCATATTCCGCAGGGAGCTTAAAATTCAAAAGCATGTTATATCACCTTACAACCAGATATCAATATATTTAAGAGCTTTTTCGCCCACCTTGGAAATGTCGGGGAAAACAAAACGGTTGCCGTCAATATCAATTACCAAAACTCTGCCCTCACCCAAATTAATAACGCTGTTATTCATATCGAACACTGTGAAGCTACGGTCGCCCGCAGAGGTAGATGTTTCCCAGTACGTGTGCCCAAACTCTTCCTTGACATTCTTAACCGCCAGCACCTCGGGCACAAAGTAACGGCGCTCCAGCTCCCGTTCTATAAGCTCAAGCTGTTCGGCGGGGAATGTATCTATGTCCTCGATAACGCCTATTTCGCCGCGCCTGTCCTCACGAGAGTGCTTTTCCTCGCGTACGGAAATGAAGCGGCGCAAATCGTGCAGCGGGAACATTCTGTAAAGAGAAACACGCGGATAATCCGCATCTGAGGTACGGTATCCCAACAGACCGCCCTTTGTCTCATAAAACTCTCCGCTTTGGGCTGTTAAATAAGATACGCTGTATTCATCCCTATTCTTCATCATCAAACCCCCTTATCCGAAGCGCCTCGCGCTGCATTCCAAGCATCGCCGCATATTTCCCTCCGCTTTTCTCCAACTCGGCATGTGTACCGACTTCTGCAATCTCTCCATGTTCCACAACTACTATCTTATCCGCATTGCGAAGCGTGGAAAGCCGATGTGCAATAGCTATTGTTGTGCGAGACGATGTCAGCGTTTCCAAGGCCTTTTGTATCTGCTCTTCTGTTTCAGTGTCAACGCTCGCTGTAGCCTCGTCGAGGATGAGTATCCTCGGATCAAGCAATATAGCGCGCGCTATAGAAATGCGCTGTCTTTCACCGCCGGAGAGATTTGTTTTGCGCCGTCCAAGTTCTGTTTCATAGCCGTCGGGAAGGCGCATAATGAAATCATGCGCGTTAGCTTTTTTTGCCGCGTCGATAACCTCCTCTTTCGTTGCGTTGGGGCGGGCATACGCTATATTTTCCATAATGCTGCCCGAAAACAAAAATGTGTCCTGCAGCACCATACCGATTTGCGAGTGCAGGTCATGGAGCGATATGTCCTTAATATTCACACCGTCAATATATATCGCGCCCTCGTTAACATCGTAAAGTCTGGTAATTATATTCGTAATCGTGCTCTTGCCGGCTCCGCTGTGCCCCACAAGGCCTATCATTTCACCTGCTTTTATATCGAGCGAAATATTGTGAAGCACTGGTTTGTTCGGTTCATACTCAAACGTCACGTTCCGCATGGATATGTTTCCCGTTATATGCGGCATGGCAACCGGATTCCGCGCTTGCTCAACATCGCTCCTAGTGTCCATAATTTCAAATATTCGCTGCGCGCTATTCATGCAGTTTTCCCACCAGTCAAACGTGTGAATCATAAAATCTATCGGCCCGTATATCATGCCTATGTAGCCGATAAACGTCATCAACATTCCGAAAGTCATATCTCCCTGCATTACGCTTGCGCCGCCAAATCCCCACACAAACAGGCCTCCCAAGCCCATTATGTAACTTAAAACCGGAAACGTGACCGCGCCTGTATAACCCTCGCGCACACGATTTTTGTACAAATCCTCGCTCGCCTCCTGGAACCGCTCCACCTCGCTTTTTTCGCGCCCAAAGGCCTTTACAACGCGGATGCCGGAAAGCGAATCGTTTATAACGCTGTTCAGTCTGCTGCTTTTTATCCATCCCAGCCATTTCAACTTGTGAAATTTCGGGACGACTCGTTTTATCATATACACAATAAGCGGAATCGGCAAAAAAACAATCAGCGCGAGCAGCAGGCTCTGTTTTATCATAATGACCATTATGCCTATCAGCGTTATTGCGTTGATTATGAAATAAGGCATCCCGTCGTTCAGGAAGTACTGAATTTCAAGTGCGTCCGAATTCACGCGGTTCATCAGGTTGCCGGTGCGCTTGCTGTTAAAGAAGCTCATCGAAAGCCGCTGCATTGACCCGAAAACCTGAACCTTTATGTCACATATAATCTTCGCGCTGACCGATGCGCCGATGCGTCCTTGCAAAATTCTTATGGCAAGTGATATTACCTCCATGCCCACCAGAACTCCGACAAGCGCAAGAATCTGCCCATAATACCTGCCGCCTTCGGCCAGCACATCATCATACAGAGAAACTCCGCTTACATAAGGGCGGACAAGGCTTATTCCCGTTACGGCGAGTATAAGCGCAAACATGGCGATGATTTCCCATTTATACACCGGCATATACGACAGCACCCGCAAAAACAATGCCTTCCGATTCATGCAGCGGGGGCATATTTTGCGCGCGCGATCCTTGTACGGCTTACCACAGGTAGGACAAATATTCTCGTCCTCGAACTTTTCAAAATCCTGCGCGGTAATTTCTTCGCCTCGCTTCTTTTTCATCGCTATATTGGCAAACCGGCCGAACGTCCTGGACACAGTATTCGTGTAAGAACACACCGGATATTCAGCCCCTTTCAGCTTGACGATAAGCTGTCCCGTAGCCAAAAGCGTCTCTGCATAAACTTCTTCTATCTCTTCAAAAAAATACGACAAGAACACCTCTGTGCTCTCCGAAGCAATTACCAGTTTGTCCGGAAGCAGAAGCGCCCATGTCGTTGCATACTCACAGCCAGAGCCAAGGTCACTCTTAGCTGCTGCGATTACAGATTTTGTGTCAATTCCATGATTGTGCAGAAAGACTATCGCTCTCTTGTCGAGCATGTCAAAGCCAAAAAACATAAATACTCCCCACATACATACTCTGTGCTAAAATCTGCAATCATTATATCGCATGCTAAATGTTTTTTCAATAGTAAAATATAAAGTTTACTGTGTAATTTTTTTAACCTGCCGGAGAATCATTCAAGCGCACCTTTATTTGTCGTACGCAGTTCTAAAACTCCGCCGGCACAGCTCGTCGCGCTGTCCGCTTCAAACTTCACGCGTACCGAAGTTTTACCGCTTGTGATAGAGAGCGGTATTTCGTAGAACACCTCGTAAGGCGCGGAGGGATTATTTGAATTCAGCGTCTGTGAGGCTACTTTTTCGTTATCGACATAAATATTAAAACTCCGCGCATATGTCACACCGCCGTTTGAAAACGGGCCGTCACTCCCCCAATATTTGACGTAAAGGTAATTGGTGTTGTCGGCGTCAACTTTCATCGCGTAGGAGAAATATGCTTCATTTCCACCCCACGCATCTCGCCACATATAGGTCTTCCCATCACTCTGAAAGCTCCCGTTGTGGCTGTTCGCACCGAGGTCCCAGCCGTGCCCTATCTCATCTTGCTGCCCATCGGGGATTAGCGAATCCAATGTTATTTTGTTGAGCTTTTTCTCGGCTACGTCGCCCTCGTCATTAAGGTAGAAATAGACACAATAGAATTGGTGATGGACATCATGAAAAGGCAAAAGCGTTATCTCCTCGCCCAGTGACGAGTATTCTCCGTCAATCGTAAAGCACAGCGTGTTCGCGTCTTTTAATTTCACAATTTCGTTTAGGTTTGTGCCGTCATAAATAAGGTTTGGCGCATCGGTTGTCGTTGAATCGAGGTTTGTCTCATTCACATACGTATCTGTCTGCGGAAAACCATCTGTACCCAGCGTTGCCGCAAGCACTACAGGACCGTAGGTGAAGGCAACCTTGCTGCTCTTGTCGCGCGCCGTGTATTTTTCAAGCTGCATTGGAAGGTGCAGCGCTATCGTGTCGCCTGCTTTCCAATTTCCTTCTATAGTGAGATACCCGCCCTCACCCTGAGAAACAGCTTCGCCGCCGTTGACTCGCGCACTTACCTCTCCTGCGACCCATGCGGGGACACGGATTTTAATATTGGCATCCGCCTCTCCCTCTGTCACCGTGAGCAACACGTCTGAACTGTACGGAAAATCCGTTTCCATTTTAATTTTAAGATTTTTTTCCTCCCATGTTATTTCCGAGGAAATAAACAAGTTAACGTACAGGTCGTTATTTTCTTTATAGTAAATACACTTGGAGTATCTGCCCGGATTCTCCATACCCGTACCCGTACAGCACCAAAAGGAATCGTGCGCTGTTCCGTAGATACGGTAATGCCCCGGAAGCGTAGATACAAAGTACATCTTATTCCCCGTGTCGGGGTCCTGATGGCCGAGAATATGGTTATAAAGCGCCGTTTCATAAAAATCCATATAGCGGCTGTCATGTTCCCATGAGAAAAGGTGTTCAGTGAGTTTCAGCATGTTATACGTGTTGCAGCTCTCGCATGTTTTAATTCCGAGCGTTTCCGCACCAAGCGCCTCAAAATGTTCGCCGATGCTGTTTCCGCCTATAACATATGAGCGCGTGTTGACAACGCTGTCCCAGAAAAATTTTGCCGCATCACGCAAATCGGTCCGCGTAGAGTCCTCGTCATATATCTGCGCCGCGCCGATTATTTTGGGGATTTGCGTGTTGGCATGAAGTCCGGTGAGGCTGTCCGTACCCGCCACAAGCGGCTCCACAACTGCATTATGTGTAAATCTTTTCGCCAAGTAGAGATAGCTTTCATCGCCCGTAATATCGTAGAGCTGTGCAAACGCGTCGTTCATTCCACCGTGTTCCACGCCGAGCATAGTCTGCATTTGACTGTCGCTGAGACTTTTCGTGCCATCGTACGCCCATTGCGCAAACTTTATTACAACTCTGAGCGCATCCTTATTTTGCGCGTACGTATAGGCGTCTATGAGTCCCTGATATGTCTTATGAACGTTGTACCAAGGCACCCAGTAACCACTCGACCATGAGGAAGTATTTCCCGAAAAAAGGCTTTGGAAACAGCTTTCGTTTATCCCTCCTATATAGCCGGTTTTTTGCGTTGTTTGAATGTAGTCGAGCTGCGAAACTGCATAATCCAGCATCTGCTTAAGCTCTGTATCAGCAGTGGCGGCATAGGAAACAGCCGCTGCGCTCAGCCAATGACCGAGTGAATGACCTGCCAAGGTAAAATTATTGCCGCCCCATCCGTGTACAGCAAGACCTTCCCAGCCACCGTAGCGTACGGCGCCGTTTGGTGTCGGCAGCGACTGAACCTCGAAAAGCGGCGCAAGAAGGCGGTCAACATCCATTGATTTAATATATTCTATCCCCACGCTGCGGCTTGTCTCAAACATTCCGTCTAAAAGAGCTACACTGCTGAGGCTCACAAAACCGTCTCCTTTCGTAGCTATATCGCGTTCAAATGTATCGGTGATGGGTCGCAGCGAGCCGTTTTCCCACAGGACTACGCGTACACTGGCGGCTCCGGCTATGAATTCCGGCGGACACGACACCTTCACGCTGTCGCTGCCTGTAAGAGCAATATTTTGAGTCGAAACGTGCAGAAGGTTTTCATCCTCGTCATAAATCGCAATAATAGCTTTAACCGAATCTTTATTGTCGCTTTCTATATTAAAGTAGGCGTCAACACCGTTTTGGGCGCAAGCAACGCTCCGTACAACACCGTAGCCGTCCATGACAGATACTCCGGGGACAATAATTTTTTCGGCCGTCCCATCCATCACCGTCGCACGAAGATTAGTTACACTTATATTAACGCCGTAATTTGTCCATACGCCAATTTTTGTAATCTCGCTGTAGCTCGTGCGAAAACCGTGCCAGCCCTGTTCTGAGGAGCCGGGTGCGGAAGATGTCGTAATGAGGGTGCGTTCGCCGCCTTCCGGTGTAATATATATCTGATAAATCCCGTATCCGTCCGCAATGGCGGCAGATGTATCGATTATCTGTTCAACATGGTAGGTTGTGTACCCATCCACAATACCCGATTCGGGCATGTTTTTCCAAGAAAGAGCGCTGCCTTGCACATTTCCCGTCCCGTTGCCGGTAGCATTCTGCGTGTAAAAAACGTCCTCGACGCCACTCCATGAGGAATTTATGTACAGTGCCGCGCCCACTCCCGCCCATGCAGTAAGTCCGTCGCCTCCAAATACCACTGCGTTGTTAGCGCTGGTAATATTGGCAGGAATATGCAAATCATACTCATAAAACACTTTTCCGGTAAACACAGTGCCTAAACTCATAGGTGTTGTTGCATTAACGGCAAAACTGCCAATCTGCACCGTATCATTCGCGCTTGCCGGTATGTACAAAGACATCATCAGACAAATACACAAAACAATCGTCATTGTCTTCTTCATTTTTACATTACCTCCTTCATACAAGAGATTTTATCACTATAATAAAAACTCGTCAATGCATGTTTTTGTTTTTTATTTGACATTCTGTGCTTTATTCATAAACAAGAACTCAACACAAAAAAATAGTTTGTTCGCTATATTTTTGTTGCAAAATGTCAAAAAATATGCTATAATGATTTTGTAATCATTACAGTTGTCGGAGGTGTATCAAATGGCTATCAGCTATAAAAAGCTATGGAAGCTTCTCATTGATAAAGATATGAAGAAAAAGGAACTTGCAATGCAGGCGGGAATCAGCACATATACTATAAATAAATTAAACCGCGGCGATAATGTTACAACAGATGTGCTTGCAAAGATTTGTAAGACCCTTAATTGCACAATGGATGATATTATGGAGTTTGTGGAGGAAAAATAGTTTTGATAGAAGCGCTAAAAATGGAACTTATAGATAACATTTATAAAACATTACAGCCATAATGGATAGCCAACTTCGTTATTAAACGGTGAAGGGAGGATTTCTGATGTCAGACAAAGAAAGCTTTTGGGATAATCCCTTTGGTGGTCTATTCGACTTTGACGGCGACGGCAAAGAAGATTTAGACGAACAGTTTATTGCCTATATGATATTTGAAGAAGTTACGAAAAAAAATAACAATGATACATCTTCCGCAGACTTTGATTTGTTGGACAATGACCTCCATTTGAACTCCCATACTGCTCCAGATACCTCTTGGCGTGATTATTGCGAGGACGGCTTAGAATACGGCGTAGACGCAGAGGATTACGAAACGGAAGAAGAATACGAAGAAGCTTTGGACGAAGCTAAATCAGCCGAAGAGACCGAAGCAGATTTACGCTCTCAAGCTATACCTTTGCATATTTCAGTTGATGTCCCTGCCCTTGATAAGCTTGAAGCTATCAAGGAAGCGGACTACAAGAACAAGCGCAGATATAACGCTGCATACACATTGGCAAATGAGTTTCTTATTTACGGCAATGACGAATATGAGAAAAAAGAAAAAGCTTGCTGCAACTTCATAATCGAAAAAGCTGATGAAATCCTTGCCGCAGATTACTTATCTCATTCCTCCGGCTTCCTTTTTGCGCAGGCAATTAAAGATAACTTCAAGCTCCCTATTTCGTTACCCGATGAGGATGAGGAGCGAGAGCTTGGGTTCAGCAAGATTATCTGCAAAATAGCAAAGCGTGATATAGCTCTTTCTTTCAAAGTGTGGGCGTGGTGCTTGGAACAATTTCTGCCATACGTAAGCTATGACAAATATTCCGCTTCGGAAATGTCTGACTCCGTTATTGACGAGCTTTACAACTACCCGAAGAATTACAGGACAGCGCTTGTGAAGTATATGGACGCAAATCCAGATTTTTGTCAGAAGATAATGGGAGCTTTTAACGGAGTTCCGAGCGGCCTACCCCAACTGATTACCGCTGCCATAGAAGAGCAGCTTTTTCGCACAGCGCAGGCTCTCTTTAAGAGCGGACTTGAAAAGGCTAATGGGAAATGGAAAGAGATAAATCAGTTCACGAAAAACACTCTGCTTAATTGCAAGAATTACGATGAACTTGAGTCCATTGAATACTTCAAAGAGCAAATGCTACCTCTTGTGAAAGCCATTGACATAGGTATGGTACAAGACGAGATTGAGGATTGGGAAAAGGAAATTGCTGAGTACATAGACCGAGTTGAAAGCGATTGCGAACAATACGCCTATACCCGAAAAAATGCTTGGCGTAAAACCGTCCCCGATGCCGAGAAATACGATTTAGACCCTTGCGACTACGATACAGAGCAGGAATACTTGGACGCTCTGAATGAAGCAAAATACGGTTGGCGTAAATGGTACAGCAATCGTGATAATTGTGGCTTAGACCCTAATACCTTTGAAACGCAGGAAGCATTTACAGGAGCCTTAAATGCACGACGGGAGGAAAAAAGACGCAAGGAGCGAGAAGAACGGCAAGAGCAGGAAAACATCATTGACCCTGCTATATTGAACGACAAGACTATTTACACCTATTGCGGAGTAGCTTTGCCGGTTTCATCCCGTCCATACCATTACATAACGGGCGATACGACAATCAAAATCGGCGACAAAGTTATCGTCCCTGTCGGCGATAAGGAAGCCGAAGGAACGGTAATTTCCGTAGGGCAATATGCAAGAATGGCTGTGCCGTTTCCGGTTGAAAGAACGAAGAGAATTAAATGCGTAATTCGTAATGCGTAATGCGGAATTATTGAGGATGAGAAAATGCAAACAGAAAACGCCGCAGTTGATAAAAGTAAATTATTTGCAGTGAGAATAATAAGACTTTTTAAGTATTTAGTCGATGACAAGAGAGAGAATGTTTTATCAAACTGAATGGGGGAAAGTAAAATATGGGCTGTTTGAAATTTATTGTAACATGTGTTTTCGCTTTTATTCTTTTATTTCTTATTACAGCGGGGGTTTTATATGGAGCCTTTATATTAAAAGATTGGGACAAATACGGTATCAATACAACGCTGTGGTTTAGCGATGAAAAACATGAGTATGTTGACGGCGGATTCGGAGATGTTATTAAATATTCCGAATATCATTTTAATAAAGAATCAATTCAAAAATTTACACATAGCAAATGGTATAAGAAGGTTCAAAGTACAGATATTGAGATTATAAAAGGATATTTTGAAAATTATTCCGGTTGGATTGCGCAAACAGAATTTGCCGACAAATATAATTTTGAACTTGATTGCATAAATGAGGGAGATTTTTATTACATATATACCCTTGAAGGTAAACCAATAGGACAGAGTGTATACAGAAAATATGATAATTATGATGTTTACTTTCTCGACATGGAGACCTGTACTGTATACTTTATTCATGCTAACATATAAAATGAGGTATAGCATGAAAAGAATCACAAAAATTCTACTATGCGTGTTACTTATTATCTGCATTGCTGCCGCAGGGTATATTGCATATATTTTGCACCTCATAACAGAAGATGATAGAATGTCAAAGGAGAGCATTTTTGAATATGTTACCAATAATCAAGATGGGATGTCAACACTTTTATCTGGGAAAAGTCGCAAAGGGTCTGCGGTTGTCAAACATATGGTCCATTTTCAATAAAAAATAATTCAATGTGTAAGGCGGAAAGCTGCACAGCAGCATTCGCAGTAGAATTTGTGGGAAGCGTGGGAAAGTCTAACGCCCTTTTCCATGCTTT
>JAUNBL010000080.1 GCA_030527235.1 Clostridia bacterium
CTGCCTCCTTGCTGTGTTTTTTCGATGGTATCTTTGAGAGCTTCGTAATAGATGTTTAAGGATTCAAAACGAAACTCTTTCGGTTCCAGAAGTTCCGAGCGCAGCCACGCCCAAATAAACTGTTCGGCGGTCATTCCGTGATAGGTGATGAAACCGAGGGCGGCAAAGGGGGCGGCGCCGAGAATACATACCCAACTGACCGTTTCCGTTCCGGCGTAGGGGCGTATGAGAAAGTACAGCCCCACGGCGACGGCGACCGCCGCTAAAGAAAAAACGAACTGCCGCAGGGACAGTCCGAAAAACATGGATTCCGTGTAATTGCGTATTTCACGGTTGATTTTTACTTCCAAATGGTTTTCCTCCTTTTCGGGCATAAAAAAATCGCCACCTTTTCAGATGACGATTCTTTCAGCAGTAAATTCAGTTTTCTTTCGGTTCTCCAAAGAGAATACGCATAAAGTCGCGCCGCCCATAGAGAATACGGACGATATATACGGTCCTATTTTCAAAACGGTAAAACGCCGTGTAGTGACCGCAGACAAGGAAACGGTAGTTCGTTTCAAAATCCACAATAGAGGAAAGCGGCGCGCCCATTTCCGGGAATCTTGCAAGCTCACGGATTCGGCCTGTTATTTTGGCAATCGTGTTCAGCGCCGCCTGTTCGCTGCAAAGTTCTTCTGTAATATATGCCTTTGTTTCCTGCAAGTCGGTGATTGCCTCCGGCGAAAAGGAAATATCAGCCATTGGCTACACCCAGCAGCTTTTCAACATCGGCAATGTCCGTCCAGCCTTTCTCTTTTGCGGAGGCTTCGCCTTTGGCAAGTTCGCTCATCAGCCGCAGCACCGCCCTTGTCTTTTCGTATTCGTCCATATCGACAATGGCGTACCTGCCGCGGCCGTTCTTTGTCAGAAAAACAGGCTCGCCAACGGTAATATCCCGTAGCACCTCGTTGTAATTTCTCAAATCAGATACAGGTTTAATGTTCGGCATTTCCATTCGCTCCTTTCATTCTGCTGTAAATATTATACCCTAATTCTTCGTAAAATGCAACAGCATAATGAAAGTTTACAGAAAAGTCGAATCCGCATTTTCCGTTACCGCTCCTGTTCGTTTTTGGCTTTGGGCTTGGGTTGAAGTTCACGGGGCGTTCTGCCGTCGAGCGGCCTTATAAAATCAATCTGTCCGGCCGCATAAATCGCATTGCCGTTTAGCTGACGCTGCCACGCCATATTGGAGGGCGACCATCGGAATCCCCACCCTTTTAATTTACTTCGCTGTTCTTCGGTCGGCTTTTCATCAAAAATCAACTGCAAACGGTTTTCCTCGCTGTTTGCCACGGCCTCGCCGCCCTCAAACTGCCAGCCGACAAAGCCCGTTTCCTCCCGGCGCTCCAGACTTGCAATCCTCTTTTTCAGACGGTTAATTTCGGCGTTGTTGTTCGACAGACGATAGGCGGCATAGGGCGCGGTTTCCCACGAATAGCCGCTTTTCACGGCCTCGTCGATCTCCGCCGCCTTTTCATCGGAAATGCCCTCAAAGCCTTTCATCGTGCCGTTTTTGCGATAGTAGGCGTTGACCTTTTTCATATAGCTTTGGAAATCTTGCAGTTTCTGTAATTTCTCTTTCAGTTTTGTTACGGCATCGGGATCGTCGCTGGAAATAGCGGTGTTCTTTTCGGCGGCCTCGGCTTTGCTGCGGTAATAATCCGCCTTTTTGCCCACCTCAACCGATTTATCCATTTTGTTCCACGCACGGTCACGGTAATTCTTGTCGGCTTTGTAGGAATAGTGATCCACTAAAAGAGGCTGCCCCGGAGGGATAGCGGAAACCATTTCGCTTGATTCTTTGGCAAGCCTGCCGCTTTCCTGTTCCAGCTTTTCCGCTTTCTCGTTGTAGTAGTCGATTCTTCTTTGCTTCTTTTCTTCGTATGAGTTCATAGCGCATAGCTCCTTTGCTTTCATAAAATAGCCTCCTGCGAATATCCGCATAAAGCCGTTACAGTCCCATCATTTCTTATCTTTAGAACAGAAAAGCGTCCAGATGGTAAAAGTACCATCTGAACGCCATAATTGAAATGATAGGCTTGATTTTGCTTTTTGTTCTGACAAGAACGTGAGATTTATTCCAATTTTCTCTGAGAAAGCAGTGCCTTAAGCCGTTTGTTTTCTTGCTGTAATTGTTCCATCTCTAACAACTGTACAATAAGCATTTTCTTCTCCTCCCTTAATTTTGTGATTTCTTCTCGCAATTTCTGCTCGCGAGGCATTGCGATTTCTGAATCCTTATCCTTTTGAGATATCACCTCCTTCACGGCTCTGAGACTTTCGATTCGTGTGCGCAATAGCCGGTTGTTGTATAGTGTCGTTGTTGATACACCGGAAGCCACCGAAACCGTCTTGAAATTGATTTTACTTTTTCTGCGCTTTAAATCATCTATGGCTTTGTTTACACGTTTCTCCGTGTCACTTTTAAGAGTCTCTGCGTGAATGAGCAGTCCATTTACATTTCGATTGATTTTGTTACTCATGTGATTTTCCCTCCAATTCTATAACCAATGGACGCAAGCATTGATACCGGGAATTCTGTATCTGCCATTGTCGTTCGTATCCAAGCTGCTCTGTGCGTTGCATTTCTTGCTCCATAAGTTCCATTTCTTTTTTCAAAACCGGCAGAAAGCTTGTTTCAGTTACGAAATTAGGGCAGTTGTAGAAAAAGCAACC
>JAUNBL010000046.1 GCA_030527235.1 Clostridia bacterium
TCTTGTTTTGTGCGCCTTTTTTGGAGTGGTGCTTAAATTAAGATGTTTCAAACTTTTAACTCCTCCTTTACTCATTTAGAAACATATGATATACTGTTTACATAATAATTCTATATTTCATGATTCACAACACCCAATCCCGACATTAAGGTGGTAAAATCCGTTATGATAATTTTTGTTGCATGCGAAAGATTCGCTTCAGACTCCGGTTTTGTTCATATACGGCGCAGAATGCGATACAGTGAGCTTATTCTGATGACGAAGGGTACGATGTATCTTGCGCAGGACGATACTTGCGTTGAGGTGAACGAAGGCGACCTTGTTCATTTTTGCGCAAATCATCTTCATTACGGCTGGAAGAAAAGCTCTCTTCCTGTTGAATTTTATTGGATACATTTTATGTCGCCCGATTTTGAAAGCACTCCGCTCCCATTGCTCACGCATTTGAAAAACCCTTCCGAAATCTTACGGCGTTTTATTACTCTCAGGGACGTTTATTCTCGCTCCGCCGAGGATGCTAACTGTGCGATGACGCTCTTGCTGCATGATATTGAAAATGATTTTGATTTCGTAAAAGCTCAGCAGGGCTCATTGCGCGATAAAATAGTGGCTTGGATTCATTCTCATTTTGTCGAGAATATAAATGTAGCGACGCTGTCACAAGAGTTTGGATACAGCTGCGATTATATTTCGCGTCAGGTGCGTCAAAAAACAGGCGTTGGAGCCAAGGAGTATATCACACGTTGCCGCATAAGCTCCGCAAAATCAATTTTACTTTACAGTGAGCTTAATATTGAGAGCATTGCGCACTCATGCGGATTTCCCGACACAAAGCAGTTTTACAAGCTTTTTAAACGTTTCGTAGGTATGACGCCGACAGAATTCCGACATGCACCTTATTCCGAAGAATAAAAAATCCTCTTGCATTTGAGGAACTTTTTTATATACTCGCCGTCTAAAATTATGAAACACACAAAAACACACAAAGGAGAGCTACTTATGAAGACAAAAACGATTAAAGCACTTTCACTCCTGGGAGCAGGCGCTGTTGCTCTGAGTACAATTGCCATTTCCACAATTTGGGCCGATGACAGCGAAATTACGGAATACGGCCTGAAGGTGAACGCTCTGGAGATTGAAAAAAAGGCCCAGACTGCGGACGGCGAAGTAATGATACCGTTGCGTGCGGTGTTTGAAAACCTTGGGTACACAGTAGAGTGGAATCAGGACGAAAAGAGTGTGTCTCTTGAAAAAGGCGATACTAAAATTGTACTCGCTATTGACAAAGAGAGTTACACTTTTGACGAGTCAGAATTGGATTTTGATGTTGCGCCTTATCTTTTTGAAGATACGACATATGCCTCTGTCGATATTATTACCGATGCCGTAGGCGGTCGTATCAGCATAGACGGCGAAATCATGAGCATAATTGTGCTTAAAAACGTAACTGTAAATTTGATTGAAGACGGCTCGCTGACGGTAACGGACACAGAAATAGGCGAGGTTGTGCTTCACGTCTGGGAGGAAACCCAGATAGTGCGCGATAATTTACCGGCCGCTTTGGGGGATATAAAAGAAGGTGATGTCATAAATGTACTCTACTCACCCGCTATGACAATGAGTCTGCCGCCCCAGACAACGGCGCTCATAATAGAGTTAGAGCCTTCCGCATCCGATGATGGGGTAGAGCTTCAAACGGTTGAACTGACCGGTACGATTGAAAGCGCTGATGAAGACGACAGCGTCCTTCTTAATTCAGACGGCACCACATACCGCCTGATTATATCGGACGAAACCAATATTCACCACGCGAAAAACAAAATGCGCTATACTGCCGCCGACTTAGAAGAAGGCATGACAGTAAGCGCAATTGTGAGCAGCGCAATGACGCGGAGCATACCCGCACAGTGCGCTGCGTACGAGATAGTTATCAGCGAGTAGTTATAATTACGGCGGGGATGGAATTTACCCATTGAACCTCGCATCCAAACAGCTCTGTGATAAAGCGCAGCGGGACGTACATTGTGTCGTCGATTATCTGCGGCGGAGCATCCAGCGTAATACTTCTGCCATTCAGCACGGCGGCAACACTTTGAGCTTGTATTTCAAGCGAGGTGTCGCCGCTTTGCAGTTTAACGGTATTTGTCTGCGGCTCGTAATCTAATTCCAGCTCAAGAAATTCCGCCAGCGTCCTCACTGGAAGAGTGAGCGCTCCTCCTTGAAGCCTTGGCAGACAATCAATATGCGAACTGTCCACAATCATTTCAACATACATCTCAAATTCAATGCCGTAATCCTGTGCGGCAAAGTGTGCAGCGCTTCCCACAACACCATATATCTTTTGTGATGCATCTATTGCAAATGGGCTTATGTATGATACTGTGGCAGGAATGACAATATCTTGCACATATAAAGCCCCTGTAAAGGCGTAGTCTCCCACGGCCGTCACGCCTTCCGCTACATACACGGCGCCTCTCTTGCCCGGAGGACAAAGAGTCAATGAATTCTGCGGTTTAGAGTAAAGAACACCATCATTTGAGAAATAGTTAATATTATCTTCACCCACGTTTATCTCCGTGAGGCTGCGGCACAGCAGGAAGGCGCCCGCGTCTACAAAATACACCTCCTGCGGCAGCGTTATGCTCCGGAGATTTTGGCACGAGGCAAACGCCGCATTTGCAATGGTTTTAAGCGAGGACGGGAAGGTGATTTCCGCGAAATCGCAGGCAAAAAACGCACGTGAATTGATATGTTCAAGTCCCTCAGGCAATAAAACTTCGGTCACTTTTTCACAGCCGGAGAAGGCATTTTCAGCTATTGTCTTCGCACCCTTATGCACATTTACGATGCCAGTCTTGCCCGCGGGACAAGCGATAAGCGTTGAATAATCCTTTGTATACAAACAGCCCTCGTAAGAGGTGAAAAAGCGGTTGTTTGCATCGACGCCGATTTCGCTCAGGTTTGCGCAGAGCGCAAATACATTGCCTTCAATCTTTTCCACACCTGCTGTAAGCCATACGCTTTGAAGTGATAAACATGCGCCAAAGGCGAGCTTGCCAATCTCCCTGAGCGACGCGGGAGTGGTCAGTCGTTCAAGAGCGCCCATGCCGTAAAGCGCTCCGTTTTCAAAAACCTCTATTGTATCGGGTAAAATGAGCTCCTTCGCATTCGCGCCCAAAAACGCATTTGCGCCAATTACACTAACTCTCTTTCCTGCATAATAGGCATCAACCGACAGTACACTAAGACTCGTGTCGCATCCCTGCACGAAAGCGGCATCTCCCCGTACTGCATAGATTACACCCTGGGCAAAAACGCTCGGCGTCGGGAGAAGAAGCATAAACGTCAGCAATGCCGAAATTACTCTTTTCAATAGTCTGCACCTCCGTATTTTAATGGAAATGTTTTCCTTGCGAGATGATGCATACATTTTACTACAAAACTTTTAGATTGTCAAATCAGCACAACAATAATCTTTGCTGCGTATTATGTAGGGAGTTTTTTTGTAATGAATAGGAGGATGTAATATGACAGTATGCAGTAACAACAACCCCTGCGTTGCGGGTGCGATGCCGTATATGATTCGCAAAGGGGATACGTTGTACGCGCTCGCGCAAATATACGACTCAAGCGTTGAGCGAATTATGGAACTTAACTCTTCCATAGACCCAATGAACTTACAAATAGGACAAATAATATGCATTCCACTGCCGCCTGAGACATATCCAAACTGCCGCACAACCAATTACTACGTCGCCCGTGACGGAGACACTCTTGTATCCATAGCATCATATTTTGGGGTGGACGTGCGTCAGCTTTTGTATTCAAACATGGGAATTGACCCGCAGAACATTTACCGTGGGATGGTTTTATGTATTCCTGTGGCGCCTTCACCTGTATGTCTTGAGGCTACGGAGGACTATATTGCAGTGCTTGACAACGATGGGAACTCTGACACCTTTAAGGCACGCCTCGTCGGAGAACTGCCATCGGAAGGAGAATATCGCGTGCTGCAAAAACGGCTCGATTCCGGAGAAGAGTACGGTGCGAAGGAGTTAAGCTTGTCCGCGCCATCGTTTACGCTTTGCAGTGAAAGCTCAAAAATTCCCGGCAGCGCGCTTGTAATCGGCAACGAGGATATGCTAAAGCTTTTTAATATGGTTCCGGTAGGAACGAATGTTGCGGTGATGCACTCATGAGCTGCGTTAAATACTATACGATTCAAGAAGGCGATACGCTTGACTCCATAGCTCGCGAGTTTTACACAAGCGTATCACGTATCATGGACATAAATCCTCGGCTTAATCCCAACAACCTTGTAGCCGGCACCCTCATCTGTCTTTTTTCCACTGACTCGGTGCGCGAGGGCTGTCCGATAGGCACTTCGCCTTATGTGGTCAAGGACGGAGACACGTTTGCCTCAATCGCCAATGCATTCGGAAGCACTGTACGTGCGATAGCCGAAGCCAACCCTGATGCAGACCCACAGAATCTGCTGGAAGGCCAGGTGCTTTGTATTGCACAGCCAAAGGCAGACGCACCGGAGTGCGAGCAAAACAATCTCTATGTTATACGGCGCGGAGACACGCCGTATGCGATTGCACGCGCGTTTGGAATTGATGTGAATGATTTACTGCGTGCAAATCCGAAAATGAATCCCACTGATTTGAGAATCGGAACAATAATTTGTATACCCAAGGCGCCGCCGCCTATTTCAATTGTGATTAATACCGATGCAAAAACGCTCACGGTGTACCGCGACGGGCGCGTTTTTAAGGAATATCCGGTGGCGACGGGCAAGCTTACCACACCCACACCACAGGGAAATTTCACCATAGTAAATAAAGAAGTTGACCCCGGTGGACCGTACGGCACACGCTGGATGGGACTTTCAAAAAAAGGATACGGTATTCACGGCACCAATAATCCTGCATCAATCGGTACAAACGCCTCAAACGGATGTATACGCATGTTTAATAAGGATGTTGAGGCGTTGTTTGACATTACGAGCGTTGGCACGGATGTGAAAATTTTGCCGTAAGTAAAGAAAACCCCTCTATGGCAATATCGAGCCATAGAGGGGCCTTTTGTGCGTTCTTCCACAGTAACTACATTCCGGCCGCTTCTCTTACTTTTGCCTCATGCGCGCTGTCAGTAGCTCCATCTTTGTGGCGGGTGGAGTTTGCAAAATACAAGTCGAAGTGACCGTGCGCATCATTGCCTTTTACATAATCGTAGTTAATACCGCTTCCGTAGTCACCGCTTCTCCACGAAGTCCAGACTCCGCCCGCGTCATAATCATTGCCCGCATGCATTGCACTTGTGGCGCTGGCGGCAATTTTTCTTCCGTTATAACTCACTATAACGCTGCGTTTGTTCCAATTAAGGCTGCCGCCCCAGATTTCCTTCATCGCGGCCGTGTCGCTTGCAGTAAGCGGTTCACAATCCGCGTGTGAAGAGCCTATGGTGCGTTTTGCCCGAAAGGTTTTTCCGGTTGCAAAATCCGTCACGGTAAAAGTTGCACCTATCGGAATAACGTACTGCGCTTCAGTCCACCAATCAAGATATTCGCCGTAATAGGATGCCGGGGTACTTTTTACCGGAACGTGGTGTACCGGAATCGTGAGTACTTTTCCTACGCTAAGAGATGAGCTTTCGGTAAGTCCGTTTTCCTCAAGCAATTCATCAAACGGAATACCGAACTTCACCGAGAGATCCCAGAGATTGTCTCCCGATTTAACAGTGTATGTAATATACGTTACATACGCTCCTGAAGATGTAGATGTAGATGTGGATGTGGATGAAGGTATGTAAACCTGCTGACCTATACTGAGCATACTCGACACTGTCGCACCATTTGCATTTAATAAAGCTTGAAAGCCGACGCCTTTTGTTTGAGCTATACTGTAATACGAATCGCCTTTTTGTGCAGTATAAAACGTCCCCGAAACCGGTACGTCAATAACATCGCCTATATTAAGGCCACTGCTCGTGGTAGCGCCGTTATTTTTGAGCAGAGTCTGAAAACTCACTCCGTAGCGCGCCGCTATTGCGTAGTAAGAATCCCCCTTCTGTACAGTGTAGCTCGCCGCACTTGCCGTCATGGATACAGCACACAGCGAAGATGCCAGTAGAATTGATATGATTTGTTTTCGCATATGATTTCCTCCTGTCGTTTTTTTGGCTTACGCCGTATGTAACACTTTTTCGACAAAAGTGTTACAAATCATTTATGTAAGTGTTACCAATGAAACGGAGGAATAATCGGTCATGTCAGCCTAAGCTTCACTCCAGCTGAAGTTTTGCACATTAAACATTTCACCTGTACTGTTTTCTACAAGCGCCAAAATATTCAAGGTATCCGCGTCCGTGCGAAATTCAATATTTTCAGCGGCGCAGTTGCCGTTTACGAAAATTGAATAGGATTTTGCGGCAACATCTGTATCAACTCTGATGTCCGTATCTTCTCCGACAACATACTCGGCCACTTTTGTTTTTGCCGCCTTATCGCGCACATGTATTTCGCCGTTTGCAAAAAGCATCACTACGCTGCCGCTTGCAAAATAATTTCTGCTCGATGTATTCAAAACATTTGAATTACCTATCATAATGCCGCTATCAAGCGAACCGTTATCAATAAAAGTTAATTTGAAGGACACCACGCCGCTTTGTTCGGGGAAAGAATGCAGCGCCGCAGCATTCTGCTTTGAAGACGTCAATACTGGCGCATCCAGTACGATTGCTTTTGTCATCGGCACCAAGCTTCCCTGTTTCCAAGCCATAAACTTAAACTCGCCGCCTCCAAAAACCGGAATGCTGATTTCACGCACTTCTCCCGAAGCGCTCTCCCCTTGCTCTTTCATGATGCTTTTCACAATACCGTTTTCGTCATAGGAGGCGCCATAGATATCATAAGACTCAGCCTCAGCGGCATAAATCGCGCAAGAAGCGGCATCAAGAGTTCGTGTGCCGGCAAAAAGTCCCAATGTGCCTTGGCATGTCTCAAACCTGCTTACTGTAAATGTGCCTGAGGCAACACCGCTCCCTCCTCGTACGCAGATTTTGCCTATATCATTAGTCTGCGGCGACTCGCTGCGGAAAGCATAGTCCTTTGCAAGTTGTATAACCTGCGTTTCATCGCCCACCCATGCGCTGAAGGTTCTTGAGTTTATATCTGCAAGCACAACCACCTGATATGATTTTCCAGCCTCATAGGAAACTGTATTTACTGCAGCAAATTCACTGCCGTTTCGCGCATCCATAGTTCCGTCCGGCTTAATGCGAAGAACTATATTAAAATCTCCGTAGCCCGTAGGCGAAACATCGCTCCCCGTAAACCCGACAACTCCATCGGTCAGTTCCTGAGGCGTTATGGTATAACGTAATACCGCCCTGTTGTTTTGCGCTTCAAATTCGCGGGATGAAAAGCGCGCCGACGAAACCCATTCATCGGACTCCTGGGATAGTACACAGTCAATCTGCGCCGTTTCACCCGCACCAAAGTTTATTGTAATTGTCTCGCCGGTTTGGTAGCGTGTCTCAATCCCATTTTTAACAATGCTCACGCTCTGCCACGGCCGCGCAATGGAAAGGTTAATGTTTTGTTCGATTTCAGAAGTGATGCTGGCGGTTACGGAGTTCTTTAACAAGTCCCATTTCAGCGAATCAATTTCCGCACACGTACGAGCAATCATTCCGCAAATCTCCCCTGAAGGGAAATCGCTCGGAAGTGACGGGAGCAATTCAATTTCGCCGCGGTTAGAATACGCCAAAGCCTCCATGAAAATTGACGGCACTGTAATTGAAGCGTCTGTGCAGTATGCCGAGTTTCCCGTAACGTTATGATTTGTCATCATTGACGGATAATACGTACTTTCAGCAAGCAGTTTCAGAAGCGCTTCCGCCACACCTTCCGCATTTTTTTGCCTTGCGTCAATCAATCCCGTGTGCAGCCAGCCGTGCCCTGATGCCTTGTCCGAAGCATTGCTCTTTCTGAGGCTTACCGCTTTTCTTATACCATCTTGCAAGGCTTTACTGCTCTGACTTTCAAATTCAGGCCATGCCGGATATGCATGACTTATATGACGGTGTCCATGGTTTTCAGTATAGTTCTTAAACGCCCACTCTCGAAGAGCGCCGGTTTGGTCATATTTGTATACCGGCAATTTTTCGGAAAGCGCGCACCACTTTTCAATCTGCGCTTCGCTTTCAGGGCGATTCAGTGCCTGTTCTATCTCCGTAGTCATGCGAAGTCCGCTCTTTGCCGCGGCAATATCCATAGTGGCGTTGATAGTAATTTGGCTTCTGTAAGAGCCGTTCGGCCTGTTTTCTACAGAATATGAAGGCAGCAGTAGATATTTCTCATCTTCCGCCAGTGTGCTTTTGTTTTCATCGTAGTGGGCATCTCCGTTTCCATCCTCGTAATAGCGGGGATCGACAAGCTGAACCCAAAAATTAGACTGCTTCGTCAGCAGCGGAAGCAAAATATCCTCGGCGAGACGCAAATACCCGCGCTGTTTAATCTGCTCCAGCTGTACGCTGCTAAGGTCCGTTTCGTTCACGCTGAGTACAGAACGAAGCGATTCCAAATCAATATCCTCTGCAAGAGGGATGTTTGTATCTCCATGGCACAGCCAATACTCATAAATCGGAAATAAAAGCCAGCTTGCGCCTGCGTTCCAGTAGTGGAAAGGATACCCCGAACTGAAATGGACAATCCCGCCGCGGTCGCCGTCGGTGCGCGGCGGCGCCATAATCGCGTCAGTCATTCCGTAGATATTATGTGCGTTGTTCTCCCAATCGTCTACAATACGTAAAATAAAGTTAATATACCCTTGAATTCCTGTTTCCAGATTACCTATATTCATTCCTGAAACCTGTAAATTAACGTTAGTATCTGTCGTCCAGTCAGCCTGCCACTGTGCGCCCCATGAACCTGTCCATATTCCTCCCAGCCGCGGGAAAGCATAGCCCGAAGAGCAAACGGCGGCATATCTGCCGGCGTAAAATGCGCGTTCCGCCATAGCCGGGTTAAGTGCGTTTTTGTCGGACGACTGCTTTGTAATCAGTTTCTCATTGCTCAGCGCCCTATCTTCTTCTGATGCGTTAAAGGAAACGCTCACAGCGTTAAAGATTTCACCGTGCAGTTTTGCATGCGGCTCCAAAAGTTTTTGATAGTCTAAACTTCCGCCAGATTGATATTTGGGCGCGTTCTTCACGGCTTCAACATCTGAAAGAAGCGAGTTTATAAGCGCATAATTCGTCTGCGAAGCAAACTGTGAATACTCGCACATATTAATGTCTCTCGCAGATTTGGTTATCAGGAAAACCTCGTCAGCATCTGTGATGTCCACCGCAAAATTCTCTCCGGCTACAGCGCGCGAGTCAGTCATTGCGCCCAAGCTGCGGCGCGTTTTGCTGCCGCCGACATTGACAACGTACGTCACACCCTCCGTTTTTCAGTTCGCTGTTTTGATACTCCGGATAGTGCCCAATCTGAGCAAGGTAGCTGCCGTCAGAAGGAACAATTCTTTTATAACGCAGCGCGCTGTTGATTGTACGGTCTTGACTCATATCAGAAATATCGTCAATCGAAAGGGTAATATTAACTTTACTGTTAGCAGACGAGCGCGTTATGTGTGTAATAACAACATTGTCCTCGCGCGAAGCAAATGTGTTCCTCTTCCACAAACCGTTATTGTCACTGTATTCTACACTTACCTCTGCCGTTTCGTAATTCGTGGCTCGGCGGTACCCGTTTATTGCTCCGGATACGTTATTCACCTGAATCCTGAGCTGATGCCCGGGATGAAATGTATAGTCATACTGCATATCCCAGTTTGTCGAGGGTACTGTCATTTGCATCAAGTTTTGACGAACACTTTCCAGAGAGGAAGATAGTACCGGCGTATCGCGTAGGTCATCGTTCGGCATGTTGAACATAATATGCTGATAAATAATACGTTCATCAGTCGGTGCACCGGACAGTATCGCGGCATTCTCCCCGTTGCCGGTTACCATACCATCTCTCCACCACGTCTTGTTTCCGTTTGTAGGAACAGCGTAAGTTTCCGCAAAGACCATTTTTACTTCACCTCCGTCAGCTGCAGCGGCGAATCCACACTGTAAAATTGCGCCAAAAAGCAACGTATTTCCCAAAAGCGCACTGATAAATCTTTTTCCTTTTTTCATAAATTCCACTCCTCTTTTTTCTTGAATATAATTATACCGCAAAACACTATAATTTTTTATTAACACAAGCGACATATAAATTCTCTTTTTGTCGTGTTTTTAATGTTTTGATTGATTGTTTTACCGCGATATGATAAAATCAACATATATATACTTGAGGAGTGATATCCGCATGGGTGAATCAATATCCATAAACAACCTCAACCTTAAGATTTTTATCGGTTCAATGCATTTGAATATTCCATTCATTTCCGTCGAAAGGCTGACTTTTTCAATCGGCATGCACAGTCATGGGAATCATGGCTATGAGCTGCATTACATTACCGAAGGATGTGGGAGCTTAATCGCAAATAAAGAACAGTATAATCTTGAAAAAGGTATAATGTATATGACCGGACCCGGAATCCTGCACGAACAGCTGATTGACCAGCACGACCCGATGTCGGAGCTCTGCATTTATTTTGAAGTGCTTTCCGTTGAAAAACCAAACTGCATTGAAGACGCGTTTTTACAGTCTGCATTTTTGAATACCAACTTTTGGTTTGGACGCGATGACGGTCGGCTTGCGAATATTTCAGAAAGAATCTGCACAGAAGCGACAGCCCGTTACATAGGCTACAGCGAAGTTCTCCGTGCCGCAGCAATCGAGACTCTTATAGCCGCTGTCCGCAACTACACAGAGAACCGCTTTTGCGGTGATGCCGCTTCGCACATTATGCTCGATGACCGACGCGGCAACATCATGGACAATGCTTTTTTGTGGAATTACAAGGACCTTACGATTGAGTTGCTTGCAAAAGAGCTTGGGCTTAGCGTCCGCCAGACAGAGCGCGCTGTCAAAAAGCACTACGGAATTACTTTTAAGGAAAAGCGGCGTGAATCGCAAATGAATGATGCCGCAAGGCTGCTTGCGCGTTCAACTCTTTTGATAAACACTGTCGCAGAACGCACCGGTTTCTGTACGCTTGAATACTTTTGTTCTGTCTTTAAGAAATATTACGGCACTACCCCTCTTTCTTATAGGAGGACGGCGCAAGAAAGCGGCAAGCTTTTATAGTCGGCCGTGCACAAAGTCCTTTTTGCCTTTTATGGAATAACATAAGCAGATGAAAAAGAACAAGGGCATCGAGATTCATTTTGACGATGCCCTTGTTCTTACGCTTTTTTACTGTGATACCGGGTATTTATATCGAATGGTTACTGAATCAAAATACCCCCGTGTTCCTATGTTGCCGCTTATGCCTATCAACAATGTCTTAACTCCGGTGCTTTCCGGTATTGTAAGTTCTTTTGACTGAGCGGATAAAATGTAATTTACGCCTTCATCAATGATAACCGTATCTTCAGATATAGTGGCCGTGCGGTATCCCCATTCCCCCTGTTTACTGTCCGCGATGCTTCCTATACTATCCCCTGTAAGCGTTTCGTCCGCGCAAAACTCCAAAAGCTCTGGAACATTTAACGGCGCACCGCCGCTGTCATACGCATAAACCGAGGTAATTGCACTTCCGGCTTGATAACCGGATTTAATTGTTATTGATTCAACCGCGTCAAAGTCAATTAAGCCAAAAGAAAAATACTGCGGCGCACCCGATATAATCCATTCAAAGGTATCTCCTGTATTCACTTGTCCGGAACTTTTCACAGCGTCATCCGCAAAATAGTATATCCGCTGCGTAATTGACGTTTTTTCAGGTGGTTTCGCCGGGTCGGGTTCAACAGCGTATTCCGAAATTGAATACGCTGTTGTCAGCGGCTGATGTTCATCAGACCATACAAACAGTTTCATTGCTCCGTCAGACGCGCTAACCTCATATGGAATTGTTATGTTTTCATCTTCACTTTCCGCACTTCCGCGCAACACTGCCGCACCTTCCAGCACACCGTCTCCGCTGTGTTCTGCAACATAGCAGTTGTAACCGATTCCCTCACCGTTTATTATGTTGAAATTTACCTCGCCATCTTGGTATGACACATTGGAAATATTAAATCCATCGTCAACTTTACATTCTGTAGACACTTTAATCCATTCGCCGTCTATCTCAAAGTTATAGTCTCCAGATGTTAACTCAATTTTTGCCGCTTTATGCCCGTTATGTTCGTCAAACCCAAGAAGCGTCACGCCGTGCTGTTGATTCATACCGCGCACCTCATCTGGCACGGGAAGATACAGCGTTGCGCTTGTATTTGCAGGAATACTCGCGTAATACTCAGTTAGTTCCCCTTCCGCAGAATGCCATTCCGACTGAATCTTGCCATAATAAGACTCATACACGCCTCTTACAAAATTAATTCTTTCCTCATCGTTATATTTCTCGCCGGTATCTGGTGTGGGCTGTAAAATAATATGCTTGAATCCCGGACGTTCACTGTCTGCGGCGATGCCCGCCATATATCTGTACATCCATTCGGCAATCGCACCATACGCAAAGTGGTTGAACGAATTCATCTCGCTGTCGCCAAACCCTTTTTCGGGATCATACGAATTCCAACGTTCCCAAATTGTTGTTGCGCCGGCTCTGACTTCAAACAGCCACGACGGCATTTCTGTATTCAACAGCAAATCATACGATACTTCGGGGCGTCCTATATCCGTAAGAACCGGCGTAATAACGTTGGAACCTAAAAAGCCTACCGATAAAGTGTTTTTGCCATAATTTACCCGCACGCTGCCCTGATTCGGGTTTTCATTTTTTATGTTTTCAATGAGTAGACGTATTGCTTCTTCACGCATTTGCTCACTGTCATAATAACCGAGTTTTAACATCCATAAAAGCGCCGTTTGTGAGTTGTTTTCATATACGCCGCCTTTGTTCTGCATGACCGAGCTTCCCGCGGCGGATTTTATTACAAGCTTGTCGCAGCGCTCTGTTTGTGAGGACACGTATTTTCCGACAGTCATCCAGTTCGCTCCGTCCTCGGACACGGCAAGCTCGTAGTTATGCGGATAATTTGCACACACTCCCGAAACCATACATTTGTCGTAAATGCGGCATGTAATATCCACCTGATTGAAATTTTTTACACTTCCTAAATCAATCGTCACTTTTACAGGGTTACTGCTGATATCTTGAGTCTCATGACTATTTGAAGAATATCCGAGACTATGATTACCGTCCGTAAGGAAAGCGCTTCCCCACATTGACGGATTGCTCTCGGATGGCCAACTGAAATTGTCGGAAGTGTTTACCGTAGCGTACTTAGCATAATTTTCTCCGCCGCTATCCGACACTTCAAACTCCATCATTTGTAAGCGGTACTCACCATCGTCAGCTGTACCGGGTCCTGTATGGAAAACTGTTATTGTCACATATCTTGCCCGAACATTCTCAAAACGATTTGTAATTACATTGCTTACTCCTGACTCGGAGGTTGTCGGAACGTCAAACGATTCAAAGTCATCCTGTACACCAGCGGCGTTCCATGTCACATGATTTTCTAAAAATGTGTTTTTCAGCTCTTCAAATTGCTCTTCATAGTACTTAGCCCGTTCATCATCTTCGAGTATTTGTGCCATTTGCGCCATGAGGCTTGTAACGTAGCCGTAATAATAATCGGCGATAACTTCATATCCCGTCCCCTGAAACGCCAGCCAATCTCCAAATCCGTTGCGTGAAATAGCCGGCGCGCAGTAATCGCTTCTTTCATTACTCTTAAGATACAGCATGTATCTGTTCATCGCCCTCCAGTGTTTTGAAAGTATCGTTTTATCCCCGGTTTGCCTGTACATAACCCAGGGCGCTATAATTTCAATGTCGCTCCATCCTGATGCCCAGTGGTTAAAAAAATTCCACAACGCAAGAACTGCTCCGGGATACCCCTGATGCATTGTAGCTTCCGACAAAGTATCCTGATAGCTGGACATAAATGCCATTGCGTCAAAATTGTATACTGCCGTCTGCGCAAATACCTGCGCATCTCCGGTCCATGCCTTGCGTTCATCTCGCTGAGGACAGTCCGTAAGCGTTGAAAACGAGTTGCTCAGCTGCCCAAACAGCGCGTTCAAAAAGAGCCTGTTCACGTCTTTGTTATTCGTTTCAATCGTACCACTCTGACGGTTTACAGATGATAGCGGACGCGACTTGACCGAGTATATGTTGATGTCACAGTCCGACGTTATTTCTATATATTGATAACCAAAGAAAGTCATGCTCGGCTGATAGGTTTCGGTACTTTCGCCGCTAAACACATAATTTGCCGCCGCTCTGGCGGTTCTCAAGCTTTTTTTATACATAGAGCCTTTAGGTCCGTCCGCCTCTGTCGCGCCGTTTCCGACACTGCTTCCGTCGTTTAGAATTTCGCCGAATTGCATACGCGCCTTGCCGCCCTCAGGTCCGGAAAAGATTATTTCCGGTACCGCTGTAATGTTTTGCCCCATATTGATAATCATGGTCTGACCGCTTCTAAGAGAAATCCCGTCTTCAAATATTTCTCTCTCCGGAGAGATTTTGATATACGCCTCGCGGTACATAGCGTCTTTCGGCTCTTCCCGCGCATAATATTCCTCAACCTCAATCTCTCCGCCTATATACTCGGAAACAGACGCAGCTTTGCTGTAAATGCACACTGACAACGGTTTTTGCTCAAACGCGTCAACAATCTTTCCTGTCAGTACATTATCGGAGATTATATTTCCCCCGTACGTTGCCCCAACAAGTGACTCTGACCATGCGCCGTCATCGTAGCCGGGTAACATATAAGAACCCAAAGCCTGTTTTTTACGGGCATCGTAATCCTCCCCGTAAAACACTCCGCATGCAGTTATCGGGCCGTTAAGCGTTGCCTTCCAGTCACTTGTGTTGGTAGATACGTTCAGCTGCTTTTTTTCTCCCTCTGCATTTGTGTAATCAATGCGCAGCATGGCCTTTACGGCCGGCCTGGATAATGTTTTGTCAAAAACTTCCTCACCATTAATGTCGCACCACCCGGTCCCCGCCTGTATCACAATGGCAAATGCGCGCTCCCCTTTCAAAAAATTTGTGACATCATATGTCTGATACCGCATTGATAAGCTGCCGCTGCCATATCCCGGAGCCATATGAGGTTCTGCCAATGTATTGTTATCGCTAAGCTGCGCTTTCCTGCCGTTAATATATACATCATACGCACCTGCCGCGATGGCGTACAATCTCGCGCTGTTAACGGTTCCTTCCAGCTCGCCCTCTGTTCTGAAAAGCGGCGCCGCAGTACTCGGCTGATGTGTTTGAACGAACATTGTGTTAACCCATTGCAAATCATTCGTAACTCCTGTTTCAAAATAAGACTGTCCGGAGCTGTATTGCACTCCTTTTTCATCCCAAACCGCAACTGTCCAATAGTATCGCACTGCGTCGGAAAGAAGCTCCCCGCTGTAGGGAATGCCAACCGAATATCCGCTGTCAATCTTATCGCTGTCCCAAATTATTTCCCTCCCTTCGTAATCCGTACTGACTTTTATGCGATATGCAGATTGCATTTTTCCAATTACATCAGATTTCATTTTCCATGCAAAACAAATCTTGTCCGGCTCGACCCCCAACGGATTCGTCTGATAATTTACGGTTAAGTCTGAAATTCTTGTGCCGCCGCTTGCCGATACCATAACCGGCATAGAAGCTATCGAACTCATGATTGCAAAAGATACCACTGCAATTACCGCCTTTTGAATAATTTTTTTCATTTTTATGACCATTCCTTTCCGCTGCGCTACAAGGCACAAAAGGGATAT
>JAUNBL010000081.1 GCA_030527235.1 Clostridia bacterium
CGGGATAAAGCGCAAGGCATACGCAATCCAAGCGGAACGAATAGAGTTTTGCGAAAGCAAAAGCCACGAAGAGGAAGGCATCCCCGAGGACTTGCCTTTCTAAAAGAAAGAGGGAGAAAAATGGGAAAGAGTATTTTACAGGATAACGACAAGCGGTGCTATCTCTGCGGGCGATACGCCTGCGGCGACCCGCTCGACAAGCATCATGTTTTCGGAGGGGCGTTCCGAAAAAAATCTGAGCAGTACGGGCTGACGGTTCATCTGCATCATTTCGAGTGCCACATTTTCGGCGACGAGTCAGCGCACAAAAACCACTCCGTAGACCTCGAGATAAAGGAAAAAGCCCAGCGCGTAGCAATGGATTATTACGGCTGGACCGAGGACGAATTTCGGGGAATCTTCGGGAAGAATTATTTGTGAGGAGACGCCATGAACAAAACAAAGGTGAATATTTATGAGCAAAATATACTCCGTTGACTTCGACGGTACTTTGAACACCGAAAATGTTTTTCCCGATGTCGGAAATCCGAATATCCCTCTTATGCAAAAGCTTATTACTCTCCGCGCAGATGGCGCGAAACTAATACTCAACACCTGCCGGAACGGTAAACACCTAAAAGCTGCTGTTGACTTCTGCAAGCAGTACGGACTTGAGTTTGACGCGGTAAACGAAAATCTGCCCTCGATTATAGACGCTTTCAACGGCAACGACACTCGTAAAATCGTTGCTTCATATTACATTGATGACCGTGCAGTTGCGCCGGGCGACTTTCTCCGCATGGCTACACATGAGAGTTTCGGGGCTGCCGGCTCAAAGAAGAGCGCAGAAACAATCGAAATGCCCGTTAATTTGGAGCGTGACTGACAATGCAGTACATGGGTGGCAAAAGCAGAATTGCGAGAAAGATTGCAGGTGTGATAAATGATGTATCAGGGCGGCAAATCGAAAATAGCGCGTGCAATAGCCTCCGTCATTGTTCAGGCGGGGGGACGCTGTAATACATTTGTCAGTTTATTCTGCGGAAGTTGTGCTGCTGAGAGCAAAATAACAGGTTTTCAGCGTATGATTTTGAACGACAAACACGAATATCTCATATCCCTTTTGCAAGGCGTACAGGACGGCTATGAACTGCCCGAGACGATTACATTTGAACAATATCAATACATACGCGAAAATAAAGACGCCGACCGCGTTCTTAGCGGTTTCGTCGGGTTTGCTTGCAGTTTCGGCGGTAAATGGTTTAGAGGTTACGCCAGAAGCAACGGCGTCCGCAACTATGCCGCCTCGGGAAAACGCGCGCTGCTCAAGGATATGGCTACACTGAAAAACGCAACGTTTGTCTGTGGGGATTATCGACAGCTTCCCATTCCGCCCGGCGCGGTTATCTACGCCGATCCTCCATATAAGAACACGACAGGCTATCTTGGTGAAAAGTTTGACACAGATGAATTTTGGGCATATATGAGACTCTTGGCTCGGGCGGGACATTTAGTGTTCGTAAGCGAGATGGAAGCTCCCGACGATTTTGTTTGCATATGGCAGCAGTCCGTTGCCCGGACACTCAACGTAAATAAAAACAATCAACTCAAAGTTACAGAAAAACTATTCACTTACAAGGACGTTACATATGATGAACAAAGACTGGACGGGTAACAGCCGCTCCGCTCACGCAATGCTCGGCGCGAGAAATTACGCCCAGAACGAACGCGAGGTAAACGATTATTACGCGACTGAGCCGAAAGCGGTTAAGCTGTTACTTGAACAGGAAACCTTTTCACCACTCATTTGGGAGTGCGCCTGCGGCGAGGGACATTTATCGAAAGAGATAATAAACAACGGCTATCAGGTGTATTCCTCAGACCTTATCGACCGTGGGTATGGATTCGTGCAGGATTTTCTACAGTCGACAGCCCCACCGCTTGACGGTTTTGACATCATAACAAACCCTCCGTACTCAAAGGCTTCCAAATTTATCGGTCACGCGCTTGAGATACTGGGTGATGGTCATAAAGTGGCAATGTTCCTCAAGATACAATTTCTTGAAGGCAAAAGCAGAAGAACACTTTTTGAAAAATACCCGCCGAAAATAATCTACGTCAGCTCAGGACGGTTACGGTGTGCAATGAACGGGGATTTTGAGAGATACGGAAGGGCGAGCGCTATCTGCTATGCGTGGTACGTCTGGCAAAAAGGTTATGCCGGCGACACAATTATCAAGTGGATAAATTGAAACCGCTATGACAAGGAGAAAAAAGAAATGGGCGAAAAATTTTCAGTAAATCGAAAAGGATTCATTTGCCCGGATTGCCTTGATGTCCTCAGCCGAAAAGACCCCCCGAAGAACAAATTCAAATTCTCATCAATCAACCCCGCAATACAGGAGGAGACGCCATGAGTGCCGAAGAGACAAAACGCGAGAGGGCGAGAAATCTCCGCTACAAAAAAGCGGCATTGGAACGGTTGAATCTGGATGACATACAAAACGAGCTATACGACATAGACAGCGATTGCGACAACTTCCGTTATTATTTCTCAGGCGAGGGAGATGACACTCTGCTTAACGCCTTAGACGGTGACGACGAAGAAG
>JAUNBL010000082.1 GCA_030527235.1 Clostridia bacterium
CTTGACAACATGTGCGACAGGGCATGGTACGACATGGGCCGAGACGCCTACTGGGCGAGCGAGCCAAACTAAAAACAGGAGGAAAACAAAATGACAAAACGAACGAGATTTTTAAGTGCAATACTGGCACTTGTGATGGTGCTAACCTCTTGAAATCGAAGATGTGGTGCTGATGCTCTCCACCTGTTTTAACTGATATAATACGGAGAACACACGCAATCACCGGCAGGTTGTTATGGCAAAACTGTTGCAGAAGGACATGCAGGAGTAGAAAGTAACAGCAGCAGCCAGTCAATGCATGGGGAAACCGTAAACGTCGCGCAAAACTAGACGCAGAGCCGATAACCTAACCGTTATCTGCCCTGCGTCTTTTTTGCCTATAAAATAAGCGTTATAGCTTTTTTTTACCCTCCGGAGGCAAATCCCGAAACGCATCTGCCTGTTTGCACAGGTCAATATACATCTGCGCTTCCGCTTCGGTCTTGTCTTTGAAAAAGTCATAAGCACACTTGGGAATGCCGTTTGGAGATACCGTATCGGGAAAAACAATCGCGTCAAGGCTGATGTCCAGCTCTTTCGCAAGGATAGCGACTGTTTCAAATTTGGGATTGCTACGGCACAGCTCGGTGTCCATGATCGTGCGATAGCTCAGTCCCAGCTTCGCCGCAAGACCCTTCTGTGTTTTTTCAGCAGCGTTGCGCTTTTCGCGGAGCTTTTTGCTGAACTCGTCAACCGGATTATACATTGCAACTCACCTCATATTAATTATAGTGTGCATCACAGATGCTATAAATCACCACTCGCAGCACCGCAAGTACACTACAACTCACTTTGACGTATGGAGGCTTGTTATGCAAAGAACTTACTGTTGTCAGAAAGGATTAAAGTGATAAGGGAGCTGACCGACTAAGGCTGGCTCAAAATACGAATAAAGCGTCAAATACGAGCTGCGCTCATCGAGGTGAGTTGCGGCTCGTATTATGTTTGCCGAAGCTCCATTTGGCTGAATCCGATGACGCACCGCCGAACGCAAAGACTGCTTCATATAACGGCAAAGGCGCATGGGCGTGTTTTTTGACACGCCTGTGCGCCTTTGTCGTTTTCGTATTTCATGGCCATCCCCGCTGCCGCAGCCCTCCGTACTCCGCTCAGATTCGCACAGACCCACAAAAAATCTGAACGGAGGATGTCACAATGACAACCATCAATCTGCGGGACTATTACCCGATTTACAAAGAGGATAGCTTTATCGACGTGTCTGACGAGATTGCAACCTTCCTCGCGGAAGAAAAGCGGCTCCAGACCAACTATGAGCAGTACATACGCGACAACAAGGCGTTCTACTCTCTCGACTGCGGCGACGGCATTGAAGCCGACGCGCTGGACAGGCCGGAGCAGCCGGACGAAGCGTATGAGCGCGCCGAGCTTACCCGTCTGCTGGATGAGGCGTTGTCGTCGCTGCCCGAAGCACAACAGCGGCGCGTGTATGCTTATATAACGCAGGAAAAGCATAGCCACGAAATTGCCAATGAGGAAGGTGTGCAAGCAACTACCGTAAGAACGTCGGTTGCGCGTGGGCTTCGCAACATGAAAAACTTTTTGAAAAATCTTCTCTAAGGTGTCAACAAAAAGCCCGATTTTTCTTGAGGTATATGAGAGGACATAGTTTCCTCGCGTGATCTTTGAAAATTGAATATACGGTATTGCAGGCACAGACCCCGCGTGATAGCGAAATGAGGTGCGCCGCCAAGACGATGGCTTTCAGGAGGTGATTCTGGACAAGCTCATCCGAGCGATCTACGCATTTTCCTCAGACCCGGACGACGGTAAATCCGGGCGCGACGACAGCGCGGGCGATAGGCAACTCCAGCTACGGCCTCCCACTGACTTGAGGGGGAACGCGGCTTCACCCGTCAGCCTTACAAGCGACGGTGCGGCGGCGTTGGGACAGCCTTACCAAAGGCGGCCTGCAATATCCCTATCGCCGGGGCGCGTGGCAAAAGCGGCGAAATCAATATACCTATCAACCGAAAACGCGGGACAGCCGCGCCGGAATGCTTTCGCAGCCTATGCGGACCCAGTCTCTCCGGCGCGGCTACTTCCCCTTCAAGGTTAGAAGTCATGGGCAGATGGCGCACTCATGCCATCTGCTCATTGTTGTGGCCTTGAAAATTCATTTCACAGGAAGGAGTTATCGCATGGAAAATACACAAACGCAAGAGGAACAGCTTGTAGATATTCGCAGCGTCAGCGTGGATAAATCGCTGCCAAAGGAAAAGCGGCTGGCAGAGTTTGTCCGGCAGATTGGGAATCCGTACCGCTTTGGCTGCGGAGATTTCACCGTCAACGTCACCTTTGCCAACAACGGCGTTTCTCTGGAGGAACGCTTGCGGGGCATCATCCGCTGAGATAATCGACATCCTCGCCCTTTTGGAAAGAGCCTGATACAATAGGATACGGAAAAGGATTCAACACAGGCACACCCTCATATCCACTCTTTTCAAATGGGCTATCCGGGAGAAAGGAGTGCTTTTCATGCCTAAA
>JAUNBL010000007.1:0-18361 GCA_030527235.1 Clostridia bacterium
AATAGGAGCTGTGCGTTTTTCGTGCGTCGGCTTCGGCCGGCGCACTTTTTAATTTATAAAGAAAGAAGGTATTTTTGTATGAAAAATAAATGTTTGTGTTTGTGTTTAAGTTTGGTATTTTTATTTAGTTTCTTTTCTACACATTTGTGTTATGCAAGTGCTATAACAGCTGATTCAATGAGAACAAAATTTGCTCAACTGCAAACCATGTACCCGAATGGAAGCACATGGAATGGTAGTTATAAAAATTTGTCATGGCAATGCATGGGATGGGCAAATACCGTATGTGATTACCTTTTTGGTGAAAATCCAAGGAATTGGACGAAACAAACAAATCTTGATAACCTTTGCGTGGGCGACCATGTTAGGAAATATAATTATGGGTATGAACATTCAATTGTAATAACAAATATTGTAGGCAACACAGTTTATTATGCAGACTGCAATGGCAAAAACACCAACAAGGTACGTTGGAATGAAACAACTACTTTATCAGAAATAAAGTCATCCTTAATTTGGTTCCAATCGCAACCGGACAACTGGATAAAAACATTAGATGATTACACAAAAATCCCCGAAACGCCAACGATAAAAAGTGTAACGACAAGCGGAAATAATATAACAGTAACGTGGAACAGCGTAGACCAAGCGGCAAAGTACACCGTGGATTATTGGAATACAAGCGGTTCACATAATTACTTTTCAACTACCGAAACAACTATGACGCAACCATTTAATAATGGTGAATATGCCGTTAGAGTTAGTGCTGAAAACTCATTAGGAGCAAGTAAGTATACGGGCTTTCATTATATAACAGTTGGACCCAAACCGACAGGCACATTATATATTCGTCCCAATGGTGGAACGTGGAACGGTTCTGCTGAAAACCAAGTTTTTACACAAGAATGCGGAACAACAAAATCCATAGCTACACCTGTGCGCCCTGGATATATTTTTGTAGGCTGGGATATGGATTACTGGGGCACTGGTCATAAATTAGAGCCGTATGGAACGCCGCTGATAAAAGACCCTGTTTTCAGCAATGTCGGAACATTAGATATATATAATTTAACATATAACGGAAATGTTTCAATTACTAAGGTTGAAAAAGACCCTGCATTTCCAATGAGCAGCTCTTATATGATGAAAATTACTACAAGCGGGACGGCTGATCCTGGATTAGGAGGCTTTTTACATGAAGCGTTTTCAAAATCCGGAGGGGTATTTTATCATGTAATTTCTGCAAAAATTCCTGTGGGCTACAAAATACATGATCAAAGTAATGCATGCGGAGACGGAGCAAGCGTAGAATGGCTCACACCTCGTGAAGGTACGGGAAATTGGGAAACTTATATTTATAAAAAAATATGCGGAACAACCGGATCATTTAGTACATTCGGATATTGCCATCTTGAAGGTGCTGACGCAACAGCGTCAAATCCTGTCACATGGTATGTTGGATATTCGGAAATATTTGATGCAACAGGGGTTAATCAATCGGGCAACGAATATACTTTTGGTACTAATGAGGCATATCTACACGCACAATGGCGTTCCAATGAGCATATACCATCGAAACCCACAATATCCTTAGATAGAACTACGTATGATGAAGAAGAAAAGATAACCTTCACAATGAATTGGGATGAAAGAAAAAATACAGATTATTATGAGTTTTTTATTGTAGAACGCACAACAAATACAAGATATTATGTTGATTGGTCGGTAATTGGGGAAACATATTCTCTGAAACTTCCGCAAGGAAAGTATTATGCATATGTTTCCGCTATTAACAAAAATTTAATAAGTACCGGTGATTATTGGACGAGTTCCGATCCAATTAATTTTACGGTTTGTTCGCCTTATGTTTCTAAAGGCGACTTTGATGGGAAAACATATTTGCTTTTTGACGAATCGCTGTCATGGGCAGAAGCAAATGATTATTGCAAGAATTTAGGCGGACATCTCGCCACTGTCAATAGTTCTGAGGAGAATACATTTTTACAAAACTTTATACAACGCGGAAGTAAAACAGGGTATTGGATTGGCGGAACAGACGCAGAGCAGGAAGGAGTTTGGAAATGGATAACAGGCGAACCGTTTAATTATACTGATTGGTATAACGGTAATCCAAACAACACAAATGGTACCGAACATTACTTGGAACTTCGGAAAGATTATGGTAATAAGTGGAATGATGATACTATCGATAAATATATTGCAACTGCTTTGCAAAATGAAGGTTTTATTTGTGAGTTTGAATATCCTCAAATAAAAAGTACTGTAAATCAAATTGCCACTTCATACAATATAGCTGTAAATTTGTTTAACATCAACTCCGGACGTATTCTTGTAGCTGGTTATAATGACGATGTTCTTGTTACTATGGTAGCGTTAGAACATAACGAACACAATGAACCAATAACATTTGTCGGTGAATTTGATACATTTAAAATTATGGCTTGGGAAACGATGTCAAATTTAAAGCCTTTGTGTGATGTCGAAATAATTACAAGCGACAAATTCATAACGCAATAAAATCAAAAAAATCCTTATATACGACAATAATGTAAATGGTTATAAGGATAATCAGACATAAAAAATGTGCTAACCGTAAGAGAGGTCAGCACATTTTTTATTACAAATAAACGATTTCAGAAAAGATAGTTTCTTCTGCAAGGGCGCAAATAATATTCATTTTCCGCACCCATTCCATTGGATTGATTGACTTTAATTGTTCGATTATACCCTCTTGCTTTGCCATTTCCGAAACTAACTTTTTCATCTGTGCGTGACAGATTTCGTCAATATCGTAAAGGTGATTAAGCAGCGTTCCGTTCATCAGCATGTCTGCGTAGGTATCGGATTTATGTTCCTTTAAAAACCGACCGCGTAGACTGCCGTATTTGCCGAGCGGCTCATCTTTTTGCCCAAAGTCAATCAGCGGATAAAGCAATCCGTCCTTGCCCGTCTTGTATTCAATATTAAATTTATTCATATTCTGTAACCTCATAAAATTTATTTGATAATACCGCCGCTTGAGGCTTGCATTTACATTATTTGATCTTCCGGTTTTTGTAAAAACGTGCTGTTAAAATGGAGCGAAGCCCATTTTGATGAGAGCGAAGTGTGCGTGCCTTTTTGCGAAAGAGGAGTGACAGCGGAGCGGGTGATTGATTTTTTTGTATGCAAAAAAAATCGGAACAAGCTTTGCTTGTTCCGACGTGGTGCGCCCTCGGGGGCTCGAACCCCGGACACCCTGATTAAGAGTCAGGTGCTCTACCAACTGAGCTAAGGGCGCGTGTGGAGCTGCCCAGCAGATTCGAACTGCCGACCTCTTCCTTACCAAGGAAGTGCTCTGCCTGCTGAGCTAGGGCAGCGTGTTTTCGGCTTAATCTGCCGGTCACTTGACATATTATACTTACCTCTATTACCTTTGTCAAGACTTTTTTTGAAAAAACTTTGCTTGCGCAAAAAAACGCCGCCCGAAAGGGCGGTGGTTTCAATTTAGGACGGCTACGGCAATGTTCAGATAGAGCGCAAACAACAGCCAGGCAAAATAAGGAATTTGAAGATATGCGGCGCGTTTGTCGGCTCTGTAAAAAGCCGCCGTCATCACAACAGAGAGGAAAATCAGCAGCACGAGCCACAGCACGGCAAGTAAGTACGCGTTCAAATTGAAAAATATTACCGGCCACAGGATGTTGATAATGAGCTGTGAAATAAGCGGCGCTGTAACGGCGCGGCTTTTTAGATAGGCAATGTTGTAGCCGATACCCATGAGGAGATAGAGCAGGCTCCAAACAATAGGGAACAACATGCTCGGAGGCGCAAAGGGGGGAAGGCGCAGCGATGAATAAATGTCGGTATGATTTCTCGTGAGAAAGGCGCCGAGAGCGCCGAAGAGGAGCGGAAGAATAATTCTGAAGGCATTGTGAAGAAACTTTTTCAAGAATACCACCTCAGTTCTATTTTATGCACAGAATATCAAAATTATTACATAGGAGTTTTGTTGCTTTTGCGCTAAAATAAATGCTTAGAAGCTGAAAATTTTCCATTTTAACTATTGCAATATTTTCAGATATAATATATACTTCAGTTATACTGGGTTTAGTTGGAGTTTTTTTAGGAGGTATCGGAATGGACATGACGCAAAAGATTGCTGAATTCGCAGAGAAAGCCCAAGCCGTTCAAAAAGGCGGGGCGGGCAAAGTCACTGCCGGAAACATGACGGCACGCGAACGAATCAGCGCGCTTTTCGACGAAGGGAGCTTTGTGGAGCTCAACATGTTCGCTTCGTCAAGAGTTAAGGACGCGGCTGCGGACGGAGTGATTACGGGCTACGGCAGCGTTGACGGCAGGCTGGTTTTTGCTTATTCGCAGGACGCAACAGTTATCGGCGGAAGCATCGGGGAGATGCACGCGAAAAAAATACGCAATGTGTTTGAGATGGCGCTTAAGATGGGAACTGTCGTTGTGGGGATGCTTGATTCCTCCGGCGCGCGTCTTGACGAGGGCGTAATGGCGCAGGCGGCGCTTGGCGAGATACTTGCAGGGGCGGCGAAAATAAGCGGAATAGTCCCGCATGTCAGCCTTGTTTTAGGTGCGTGCGCGGGCGCGGCGGCGTTTTGTGCGACAATGAGCGATGTTGTTATAATCAGCAAAAAGAGCGGCAAGCTTTGCGTGAGCGGCGCTTCTGTTGTGGAGGCGACGACGGGCAAAAAGCCTGTGACCGACGCGGTAAAGAGCGGAAACGCGCATCTGGCGGCGGAAAATGACGCACAGGCGATAGAGCTGTGCAAGCTTTTGATTTCGTACCTTCCGGACAATAACATTTCTCTCGGAATTGATTTTGAGACGACTGACGATGCAAGCCGCACGACTGACGCGCTTAGGAACATAGACGAAGATACGGATATGCGGGCTGTGGTTTCCGAGATAGCGGATAACGGCGCATACTTTGAACTGCAGGCGGAATACGCGGCTGAAATTTCGGTTGGTCTTATTCGACTCAACGGTTCAAGCGTGGGAATAGTGGCGAACCGCGAGAGCGTTCTCGGCGGCGGCGCACTTGAGAAAGCGGCTCGCTTTGTAAGATTTTGCGATGCGTTCAACATTCCTATTTTGAGTCTGACGGACGCAGAAGGCTTTACAATAAGCGCTGCGGAGGAAGACTGGGGCCTTGCACGTAAGGGTGCAAAGCTTATCAGCGCATTTGCAGAGGCGAGCGTAGGCAAGGTGAATTTGATAGTGAACCGCGCATACGGCGGCGCCTATGTGGCGATGAATTCCAAGCAGCTGGGAGCGGATGTTGTACTTGCGTTCCCAACGGCTCAAATCGGAGCGATTGCTCCCGGAGCGGCAGTTGGTATACTGTGCAGCCAGCAGCTTCACGATGGCAAGGAGCGCGCGGCGCTTGAAGAGGAATACGCCTCAAATGAGGCGACGCCCTACAAGGCGGCTCAGCTGTGCTTGATTGATGATGTTATTGAGCCTGCAGACGCGAGGGCGAGAATTATTCTGACGTTTGAGATGTTAAAGAGCAAGCGCGTTACCACGATGCCGCGCAAGCACGATAACATGCCGCTTTAACAAGGAGGCAGAGAAATGGTTGACAAAGGAGCAGTAATTTTGCAGGGCCTTGCCGTAACGATAGAGGGTTTGGCAATTGTCTTTCTCATTCTTGTAATAATTATGTTGGTAATAAAGGCAATGGAGCTGTTCACAATGAAAAAAGAAGCGCCAGTCGCCGAGAGCGAAGCGGCGCCGGCGGAGCATGAACAGCCTGTTACCGAGGTGGTTTTTTCTGAGGATGACAAAGAGCTTATCGCGGTACTTACGGCGGCAGTTTGCGCAAGCCTTGGCGGGAGCAAAAAGTACGTTGTGAAATCATATAAACGTGTGGGCGCATGGGGCGCTGCGTCGCTTAGAGAGACGCTTGAAAACAAAATATGAGGAGGATATCATCATGAGAAAATTTATAATTAATGTAAACGGGACAGCATACGATGTTGAAGTTGAAGAGGTCGGCGCGTCTTCGGCGCCGGTGAGCGCACAAACCCCCGCACCTGTACAGCAGAGTGCGCCCAAGGCTGCCGCGGCTCCTAAAAAAGCTGCTGCGCCGACAGGAAAGGGAACGCCCGTTAACTCGCCAATGCCCGGCAATGTGCTCGACATAAAGGTGGCTACCGGAGCGAGCGTGAAGAAGGGTGATGTTCTTCTCATTCTTGAAGCCATGAAAATGGAGAACGAAATCGTTGCACCGCAGGATGGTGTGGTTACGGTTGTGACATCCAAGGGAGCAACCGTTAACAGCGGGGACTGCCTGGTAACAATAGCGTAAGGGGTGAAAGTCATTGTTTGATTTGTTGAAAGACGGCTTTGTCAGCTTCTTCGGCAATACGGGAATAGCTGAAATGATTTCAACCCCTGATTTCGGGTGGCTGAAAACGATTGTAATGATTGTAATCGCGTGCGTGCTGCTGTATCTCGCCATTGTCAAGAAGTTTGAGCCGCTGCTGCTTTTGCCTATAGCGTTCGGAATGCTGTTGGCAAATCTGCCTCTCGGCGGAGTCATGCATCCGGAATACTTTATTGACCCGCAATATCTTATAAACGGCAAAGACCTCGATATGGACTTGATATTCCACAAGGGCGGTCTTTTAGACCTTCTGTATCTGGGGGTTAAGCTCGGTATATATCCTCCGCTTATATTCCTCGGCATCGGCTGTATGACGGACTTTGGCCCGCTCATAGCCAATCCCAAGAGCATTTTGCTCGGCGCTGCCGCGCAGCTCGGCGTGTTTATTACATTCATGGGCGCAGTTATTTTGGGCGCTTACGGAATAGGCGGTTTTGGTACAGGCTCTACGCCAACGGAGATTTTAGATACTATATTTAAGGAGGCCGCTTCCATCGGTATTATAGGCGGAGCGGACGGACCCACAGCAATTTATGTTACGAAGACCCTTGCCCCGGCGCTGCTTAGTGCAATCGCGGTCGCGGCATATTCGTACATGGCGCTCGTGCCGATTATTCAGCCGCCAATTATGCGCGCGCTTACTTCAAAAGAGGAGCGCTCCATTGTAATGACGCAGCTGAGACCGGTTTCACAGAAGGAAAAGATTCTTTTCCCGATTATAACGACGCTTGTGGTTATATTGATTATCCCGGACGCGGCGCCTCTTGTAGGTATGCTGATGCTCGGCAACCTGTTTAAGGAGAGCGGCGTGGTGGATAGGATAAATAAAACCGCGCAAAACGAACTGATGAATATTGTAACAATATTTCTCGGAGTTACCGTTGGAGCTACGGCAACGGCGGATACGTTTATTACGCCAAAGACACTGCTCATTATATGCCTTGGCCTGGTGGCGTTCTCCATCAGCACGGCCGGCGGCGTGGTTTTCGGCAAGATTATGTGCCGCGCAACGGGCGGCAAGGTCAATCCGCTGATAGGTTCGGCAGGAGTGAGCGCGGTACCCATGGCGGCACGCGTATCACAGACGGTAGGCCAGAAAGAGAACCCCTCCAACTTTTTGCTTATGCACGCTATGGGGCCCAATGTGGCAGGTGTTATAGGCAGCGCGGTGGCGGCCGGCGTTTTCCTTGCAATGTTTGGTTAATAAGAAAGGGTGGATTTATATGGCAGAGAAAAAAGCCGTTAAAATAACGGAAACCGTATTGCGCGATGCGCACCAGTCTCTGATTGCCACGCGCATGACCACAGAGCAGATACTCGGCGCTGTCGAGAAGCTCGATGGTGTAGGCTATCAGTCGCTTGAAGCATGGGGAGGAGCCACATTTGACGCCTGTCTGCGCTTCCTTAACGAAGACCCTTGGGAGAGGCTCCGCAAAATTAAGGACAAGGCGAAAAACACGCCGCTGCAGATGCTTTTTCGCGGTCAGAACATTTTGGGCTATCGCCATTATGCGGACGACGTGGTGGAGTATTTCGTACAAAAGTCTATTGCTAACGGTATTGACATAATAAGAATTTTTGACGCGCTTAACGATGTGCGCAATCTTAAAACCGCAATATCCGCTACTATCAAAGAAAAGGGTCATGTTCAGGCGGCGATTTCTTATACGATAAGCCCCGTACACACAAACGAGTCGTTTATCAAGCTTGCCAAGCAGCTGGAGGAGATGGGCGCAAGCTCCATCTGTATTAAGGACATGGCGGGACTTTTGACGCCGTATGTGGCGTATGAGCTTGTGAGCGGAATGAAGAGCGCGATAAAGATTCCGATTCAGCTGCACACGCATTACACGAGCGGTGAGGCGAGCATGACGTACCTTAAGGCCATTGAAGCCGGGGTAGATGTTGTGGACTGTGCAATTTCGCCCATGGCGCTCGGAACTTCGCAGCCGCCTACGGAGTCAATCGTAGCCGCATTTAAGGGTACGCCTTATGACACCGGCTATGATTTGAACCTGCTGACGGAAATTGCGGACTACTTTAGACCACTGCGCGAAAAGTACCTTGCGGACGGACTGATGAACACAAAGGCGCTCTCGGTTGACGTTAACACGCTGAAGTATCAGGTCCCGGGCGGGATGCTTTCCAACCTTATTTCACAGCTCAAGGAGCAGGGCAAGGAAGACAAGTTCCAGGATGTGCTTAAGGAAGTGCCGCGTGTGCGCGAGGATGCGGGATATCCGCCTCTTGTAACGCCCACCAGCCAGATTGTCGGCACACAGGCAGTGCTCAATGTGGTGACAGGCGAGAGATATAAAATGGTCACCAAGGAATTTCGCGGTCTTGTAAAGGGCGAATACGGCAAGACCCCGGTTGAGATTTCCGATGAGTTTCGCAAAAAGATAATTGGGAACGAAAAGCCAATCACAAAGCGTCCGGCGGACGACATTCCAAATGAGCTTGACAAATTCAAAGGCGAGATTAGGGAGTATGCTGAACAGGACGAGGATGCGCTTTCCTACGCGCTGTTCGGACCGGTGGCCATCAAGTATTTCAAATACCGCCAAGGTCAAAAATATAAGATTGACCCTGATATGGTCAATGCCGAAGAAAAGACTCACCCGATATGAGAAAAAAGGATGCCCTGCGGCATCCTTTTTTTCTTGCAAACAGGCGGCGCATATGGTAGAATCAATTATAAAACATGAGGAGTGAGCAAAATGAAAAAGACGCTTGCAATTTTAACCGTGTGCGCGCTTATGCTGTGTGCCTGCGGCGTACAGCCTGACCGGCAGAGCCATGCGCCATCGATTACCGAGGCGCTTTTTGAAGCGAAAACTCCGTATATAGGCGATGCGTCGGCGCTCAGTGAAATTATTAACCTTTTAGGAGGTATACCCGGCGCGGAGGATGGGAGCATTGAAATCAAATCGGATGAGGAGCCGTATGGTCTGATACGCCGATTCAGCGGTGACATGGCTGATGAGGAAGTTCTTACATATCAGGCGGCGATTATGATGTGTCTGGTGGATAACATGGACTTTGTGACATACGAATTCTCGGACGGCGAGCTGACATTTACACGCGAACAGTTCACCGATATTCTTGGCGAGCCGCTTTCCGGCTTTGCACAAAGCATTGAGAAATTTGAAGAGCTGCGCAAAACAGATTTTGGCTCTGACAGCGGCGATGACTTTATAGCGCTTGTCGGGAAAACGATAATTGAATATAACAGAGGCATGTATCAGGACGGCGAGTGCAGCGGAGAAGGACACGTCATTTACGACGTTTTGCGTACCGACGATAAGGTGGAGGTATTTGCAATTGCTTCATACGGTGAGTACGGATTCCAGAACGGGAATTTTGTAAAAATTTCAGGCAGCGGTGTTATCCCCACCAAGATAACATATACGCCCGAATACAGTTTTGTTGCCTACGAGGTTCCCAAAGACGGCAGTCTGTACGAAGAGTCGCTCAAGGAGCTTTTCCCCGAGCCGCTCTGGGACATGGCGCTTGAGATTGACGCGTATGATATAACAATCTGCCGAGAGCAGGAGAGGGCATATGCGCAAACCTATCTCGAAGAGATTGGGCGCAGTGCCGTAGTCGGAGATTACAGCGATTTTGAGTACAACATTCCCGATATAGCGGCGGACGCTTCAAACGCGCTTTTGGAAGATTACAGCGCCTACCCGTATTGGATAGGCACTGAAGAGAAAATTGAAAACGGCGTAAGAGTCGTTTACGAGACGGCTTGGGAGAGCGCAAACGGAACAGACGGGACAGTAACCTATAAAAAGTACAATTATGACGATAAGAAAGTAATAGAAGAAAAAGCTGTTACCGTAAAAGACGGAAAGCTGCAATGACATAATTGCGGCGCCCGTGCCGGGTTAGTCCAGCATGGGCGCCGCAGTTTTATGCAAGTATTGCTTTTTCCACTTTTTTACGCATTTTATCAACGCGGGCAAAATCGCACGCTTTGATATAAAAGGCTTCCAGCTTATCGTGCAGGTCTTTTGCTGCAAGAAGCTCACCTTGCGCCATCCGCAGCGCTTCGGCGCAAAGCCCTTTTGGTTCGGACTGTTTGCAGACTATAAGCGTTTCGCTGTCGGGAAGGTAGATAGAGTCGATGTTCTTCGGGATGAGCGGATTGTGAAACAGCGTGGCTGCCTTGCAATGGCGCATGAGCTCCGCCGCATCGCTTGGCGCCGAATTCAAAGAGACGAGGCGCTTGTGCGGACACGCAAACTCTACCTTGCCCTTAAGCGTGTACGCCGAGAGAAAAAGGTGGCGCAGCTTAGCACCAAAAAACTCTAATTGGCAGCTTTCCGCTTTAGGCTCCGCAAGGGCGGCGGCAGCGGCAAAAAAGCGGTACGCGCGTTTGTAGTGCGTGCCTATTGTTTTGTTAAGCGATTTAATTTCATCGCAATAAGGTGAGAGCATCCTCACGTCCAGAAAATCACCCAGCGAAACAAGCGTATCACGTGCGCCGGGGATGGACGGGTCGCAGACGTGCGGGGCGGTGCCGTCCATAAGCGCAGCGCCTATAGCGGGTGCGGCAACGCCGTCAATGCTGTCGGGGTCTCCGGAACAGTGGAAATACTCCACATCGTATCCGTTCTTCTCAAGCGCCTCGCCTATGGCGCGCATGAATGTGCTTTTTCCTACGCCCGGTCCGCCTTTGATATAGTACACCTTTTTTTGCAGCTCCTCGGGCAGGATGTTCATAAAGAAATCACAGAACCCGTCAGCTGTGTTTGCTCCGGCAAAATAATGAGCAGTCAAACAAAATTACCTCCGCAGCACGCGGAAATCATACGCCGGTTATATAGATGCGGGAATAGAGCGGCACTGTTTGCGCGAGATAGTCAATGTCCGCTTTGTGCAGCCGTATACATCCGTGAGAGATTCTGACTCCTACACGGTCATCATATGGTTCGCCGTTGTAGCGAATGAGCGTGGAGTGTATCGCGTAGCCTCTGTTGAAACGCATAACGGGACCTACATAGTATTTGTCGTATTTCCACATTTTCTCAAGCGAATAAAAGCGGTACTGTCCCTCGCAGGTGGGTGTTTTTTTCGCGCCTATGGCGCAGGGGAACGATTTCACAAGCGCCCAGTCGCCTTTTTTGCCCTCAAAGAGGCAGAGTCTGAAATTTGCTTTGGAAACCCAAATCATATACTCTGTCTCGCTTGCGATGCCCATTTTATGCACAAACTCGCTGTACTCGTTTTTGAGATTGCGCGGTATCGGGAGTGCAAAAATATTGAGGTCAATATCGGCGCCGGCGTTTTTAATGTCAAAACTAATTCCGAACGCCTCTGACAACTCCGTAAGCGAGAGATACATCATCGAGTCCTCCACAACCGCGGGGGAGCGAAAATCTACCGCCGTACCGAAACGGATAGCGTAGACGTTATCCGCAAAAAAGTACACCGGCTGATTATTGTAGGAGACGATGACACAGTCGTGTTCTCCGAGGTAAACTATGCGTTCTGTTTCCAGATTAAGTCTTTCGCACAGAGTATAGGGAATGAGAATGTCTTCGTTCAGCATACGAGCCGGTGCGAAGGCTGTTTCCAGAGAACTGTTCACATAGGTGTTTATCCATACATCCTGCCAAACCGATTGTACGATTTCCTCCGTAGGCTCCGTTGCCTCCGTAGGATCAGCTGCGCCGCCGAATTCCGCCGCGTATGATGCCGTAGCGATGATACAGAGCAAAATGAGCGACGCGGTGAAGAGATACCGCGTGCAAGTTTTCTTCATCATATAGTATGCACCTCGAAGTTAAATTGATAATATGAAATAAAAAGAATTTTTATAAGTAAGCGAGTAGGTCTGTAAGCCGAGTTCTGTCGTGAACGGTCATCTATCTAAGCCGCGTGTTTCCGCGCGGCTTTAGCCATCTGTCGGAAATGGGCCGGGCCAGCCCCGCATAAAGCTTCCTGTCGATGTTGCACCGGATGGGGTTTACATGGCACCTGCGGTTGCCCGCAGGTCGGTGGGCTCTTACCCCGCCTTTCCACCCTTACCCGCAAAAGCGGGCGGTTTATTTCTGTTGCACTTTCCTTAGAGTCGCCTCCACCGGTAATTAGCCGGCATCCTGCCCTGCGGTGCTCGGACTTTCCTCATTGGCGGTTCCCCGCCCCCGCGACCGTTTAACCTACTCGCGTACCTCACGAAGAGGGTTTTCGCCACATTGCGAAATTCGTATATCAAGTCCGCCCCCGAATCGGGCGGCAAGACGCTGTGAAAAAAGTTTGGTGAAAATTATCTCGCTGTCATAGTGGCGTATCTCTATGTACGCCGTATTGGAAAGAGACATACCAAGAATCTGCGCGTGTTTCAAATCTCCGGAAATGTATACGTCCGCGCCGCTGTCAATCGCTGCCTGCGATAGAGAAGCTCCGCCTCCCGTACAGAGCGCTGCCGTATGTATGCTTTTGTGCAAGTCGTGCGTAGTATAAACGCTTCTTACGCCGAGAACGTGCGACACTCTTTGGCAAAGCTCGCCGAGTGTGACGGCAGGCTTAACAGCGCAAAGCCGCCCGCCCGCCTCACAAAGGGGGGATACGACTTCCATTCCGAGCATGGAGGACAGAGAATCGTTCATGCCGCCCTTTGCCTCGTCAAAATTAGTATGTGCGGCGTAAAGCGAGATGCCATTTTTTGCAGCGAGCAGGAGCGCCTCGCCCTGCGGCGTATCATCGCAAAGGCGCTTCAATGAGTCAAAAATGACAGGGTGGTGTGATATCACAATATCCGCGCCGATGCGCACTGCTTCTTTTACCACGTTCAAATCTGCGTCCAGACAAAGCAGCGCGCGGTTTATCTCCTTGTCCGTATGCCCCAGGAGAAGCCCCACGTTATCAAATTCTGCGGCGAGAGCGGCAGGCGCAAATGATTCTATATAGTCGATGAGGTCTCTTTGGCTTATCATAAAAAATCCTCCAGGCTATGTTTCAATTCAATATATTCCGCGTAGTTTTCGTGTTCCTGAGGCATATGTGAAAGCGCCTCGCTGAGCTTTTTGATTTTATGCGCCGCGTAACTTGCAAGAAGCGGGTGCTTATCCTCTATCAGTCTTTTGCCGAGCTCGTACTGCGCCATTGTCCATTCGCGTTCGCTGCCGCGCACAGCGCGAAACGCACAGTAAAAGCGGTCGTTCTCCCGGCAGAGCGCCTCACGGTCTATCAAAAAACCGTTTTGATGTAAACTGCGCCTTATCAAAGCCGGTGCGCGCTGGGGCTGAATGATTATCTGCTGAAAGGTACTGACCGTCGGCGAAGCCATGATTCTGACAATCAAATCACCGCCCATACCGGCTAATATGGCCGCATCAGCCTCATTGGGCAGAATTTGTGAAAATCCGTCCGATTCACGCACAGATACGTCCTTGACCCCGAACTTGGCGATGTTCGCCCTCGCCGCAGCAAGCGGCCCTTTTGCCGTGTCGCACGCTATGGCGCGGCGGCAGAGCTTTTTTTGCACCAGAAAAATCGGTACGTACGCATGGTCCGTGCCTATATCCGCCACGCACTCACAAGGCAGAAGCAGCTCGCACACCATGCGCAGCCGCGGTGTCAGATTTTTGGAAACATCCACAAAAAACAGCTCCTCAACTCCTGTTGCATCGTACGCGGACTCAGGCCGCGCTCATTATACAACAAAAGTTAAGAAGCGTCAAGTCTATCTTAAATTGTATCTTCCCAGAGACTCCACACGGCTGATTTCGCGTTCAAGAACACATTCAAAATTTATTCCGAGAGCGCTGCACAGTGAAGCTGCGTAAAAGAGATTTTCTCCTATCTCGCTTTCAATGTTGCGCCGGCAGTCCTCGCAGAGCGAGCCGTAAACTTGGCTGTCGTGTTCAGAAAACTCAAAGCTCGGAATGCTTTTGCGCCCGTCTATACTGACGCAGCCGCACCCAGTTACAGCTTTTATCACACTTCTGTTCACGCGGGCGTTTGTCACCTGGTATTTAGTCATAATGTCCAATATGCTTTTGTTGCGGTAAAGCAATCCCGCAACCTTTTCTTGAAATCTTTGAGCGTTACTTCGCATAGCCATTACCTCTTATTTGAATTTTTAGGGACCATGTGTTAATTATAAAGCCGCGCGCAAATAGTGTCAATAGGAAATGCTGACGAAACAAGGGCAGTTTGGTAGAGGTTAATTTTGCATGATGTTTCAGAAACAAAAAGTTCACAAATTAGATATTGACATTTGAGCGCAAGGGTGCTATTCTATTGTTAGCACTCAGAGAGGATGAGTGCTAATACAAGGAAAAGAGGTGAGAGCAATGGACCTTGGCGATAGGAAAAGAATGATACTTCAGGCGATTGTGGAGGATTATATATCTACGGCGGAGCCGGTGGGCTCGCGCAACATAGCAAAGAACCATGACCTCTCACTTTCGGCTGCAACCATACGAAACGAGATGGCGGATTTGGAGGAGATGGGGTATCTTGACAAGCCGCATACATCGGCGGGCAGGGTGCCCTCTGAATTAGGGTATCGGTTTTATGTGGATTCTCTGATGAACCGTTACAGTATGACAATAGAAGAGATAGCGCGGCTGCAAAGGCTGCTTGACTTACACTATGACAGACTGGATAAAATGATAAGCGGCATTTCGGACGTGATTTCCAAAATAACGCGCTACACGACAGTGGTGGCGGTACCCAAGGCGTACGGCAGCAGAGTGGCAAATATTAAAATTATGCTGATTGAGCCGGGCATGGGTCTGATAGTTGTCATAACTGATGTAGGAGAAGTGAGAAACCGCCGTATGCGCGTGGCGGAAAACGTGGCCTACGACGTGGTGGATGCAATATCCGATTTCTTGTCTGAGCAATTAACCGGTCTTTGCGCGGCGGACATTACGAATACGCGCCTTGCGCTTATTTATAAGGCTCTCGGCGAGTACCGAGATATGCTAAAGGGTATCATGTCTTTTGTGCTTGACTGTCTTTCCGATGGGAAGAAGGACGTATATGTGGGAGGTACGGCGAATATATTAGCGCACCCGGAATTTAACGATATACAGCGCGCGCGGGATTTTCTCGAGTTCATTGATGACCGCGAGAGTGCGCAGAAGGTACTCGATTTGTTTTCTGATAAGGACATTGATATAAAGATAGGCAGTGAAAGCGGCGTTGAACAAATGCGCGACGCGAGCGTTGTTGTGGCAAGTTACCACGTGGGAGAGCGTCTGACGGGGCGCGTAGGTATAATAGGTCCCAAGCGCATGGATTATGCAAAGGTGGTCTCGTCGCTTGAACTGATAAGCGAGCGGCTTGGCGATATATTGTATCAAATGTTTTACGATAAATAGAAGGAAGGTTTGAATGTGGCTAAAAAGAAAACAAAAGAAGAAGCGCCGGAAAAGGTGCAGGAACAAGCTGAGGCAGCGGCGGAAAACGATTATGATGCCTTGAACGAGAAGTATCTTCGCGTTCTCGCAGAGTACGACAACTTCCGCAAACGCACCGTGCGCGAACGCGAGAGCATATACCCGGAAGCGAAGGCGGCCGTGGTGAAGGAATTTTTGCCGCTCCTTGACAATCTTGAACGCGCGCTTGCCGCCGCAAATGAAGGCGAGTCGCTTTGCGAAGGCGTGAAAATGGTGCTCAAGCAGATGAAGGACATTTTGAAGAATTTGGGCGTGGAAGAAATTAAAACTGTCGGTGAGGAGTTCAACCCGAATCTTCATAACGCAGTGATGCACGTCGAGGACCCTTCACTCGGAGAAAACGTTGTGGCAGCCGAGATGCAAAAGGGTTATACAATCGGCGGCAGGGTCATCCGCTTTGCCATGGTAAGCGTGGCTAATTAAGAGATTACAATTTGATATAATTTTGAAAGGAAGTATCATTATGGCTAAAATTATAGGCATTGACTTGGGTACAACAAATTCGTGCGTGGCGGTTTTGGAAGGCGGAGAGCCTGTTGTAATCGCGAACGCGGAAGGTGCGCGCACAACGCCCTCGGTGGTGGCTTTTACCAAGGACGGTGAAAGGCTTGTAGGTCAGGTGGCTAAGCGTCAAGCTGTGACAAATCCTGACCGTACGGTGGTTTCGATTAAGCGTGAAATGGGTACGGACTATAAGGTGAAAATAGACGGGAAAAACTATACTCCGCCGGAGATTTCCGCAATGGTGCTCCAAAAGCTAAAAAAGGATGCAGAAAGCTACTTGGGCGAGACGGTAACGCAAGCGGTTATTACGGTGCCGGCGTATTTCAGTGATTCGCAGCGCCAAGCTACAAAGGACGCGGGAAAGATTGCCGGACTGGAAGTGCTGCGTATTATAAACGAGCCTACGGCGGCGGCGTTTGCGTACGGAATGGATAAAGAGCAGGCACAGAAGATTATGGTATATGACCTCGGCGGCGGTACGTTTGACGTGTCGATTCTCGATATAGGGGACGGAGTATTTGAGGTGCTTGCCACAAACGGTGATACGCGTCTGGGCGGAGATGATTTCGACCAGCGAATTATAGATTATTTGGTGGCGGAGTTCAAGAAAGACAGCGGCATAGACCTCTCGAACGACCGCATGGCGCTTCAGCGCCTTAAAGAGGCGGCGGAAAAGGCCAAGATAGAGCTCTCAGGCGTGACAACGAGCAACATAAATCTGCCGTTCATTACAGCGGACGCTTCAGGCCCCAAACATCTTGATATCACGCTTACGCGCGCTAAGTTTAATGAGCTTACGGCTGATTTGGTGGAGCGGACAATGGTACCCACGAGAAAAGCTTTGGAGGATGCGCATCTTAGCGCGTCGGAAATTAATAAGGTGCTGATGGTGGGTGGTTCAAGCAGAATTCCTGCTGTAAACGACGCTGTAGCCAAGTTTATAGGCAAGGAACCGCATAAGGGTATTAACCCCGACGAATGCGTTGCTGTGGGTGCGGCTATTCAAGCAGGTGTGCTTTCCGGTGACGTGAAGGACATCGTGCTGCTTGACGTAACGCCGCTTTCGCTCGGAATAGAGACGATGGGCGGAGTGTGTACAAAACTCATAGAGCGCAACACTACCATACCTACAAAGAAGAGCCAGATTTTCTCTACGGCAGCCGATAACCAAACAAGCGTGGATATCCACGTCCTGCAGGGTGAGAGGGAAATGGCGAGCTATAACAAGACGCTCGGCCAGTTCAGACTGGACGGCATAGCTCCTGCGCCGCGCGGAGTTCCGCAGATTGAGGTTACGTTTGATATAGACGCGAACGGTATAGTAAATGTGTCGGCAAAGGATTTGGGTACAGGTAAGGAGCAGAAGATTACGATAACGGCTTCGAGCAACCTCTCCGACGCGGAGATTGACAAGGCTGTAAAAGAGGCTGAGCAATACGCCGAGGAGGACAAAAAGCGCAAGGAGGAAATTGACATTCGCAACAGCGCCGACCAGATGGTTTACCAGACGGAGAAGGCTCTCGGCGAGCTTGGCGACAAGGTTTCAGATGCGGAAAAGAGCGATATTACCTCTAAATGCGAGGCTGTGAAGGAAGCGCTTAAAGGCAGCGACAGCGCTGATATAAAAGCGAAGACAGAAGAACTGCAGAAGGCTTTCTTTGCGGTTTCGGAGAAGCTTTACCAACAGGCAAATCCTAACGGCCAAACCGCAACGCCCAACGGTGACGGAACGTATGATGCCAACTTCACAGAGGAAGAAGGCAAATAATAACAATCAAGGTCGGAGGCGGCAAAAGTCGCCTCTGTACCCGTATTGAGGTGTTTTTATGGCGCAGAAGCGAGATTACTACGAGGTGCTGGGACTGCAAAAGGGAGCGAGTGAGAGCGAGATAAAGTCCGCGTATCGTAAAATGGCAAAAAAATACCACCCGGACTTAAATCCCGGCAATAAAGAGGCTGAGGAAAAATTTAAGGAAGCGGCCGAGGCGTACGAGGTGCTTTCTGACCCGCAGAA
>JAUNBL010000007.1:18371-63344 GCA_030527235.1 Clostridia bacterium
GGCGGATTTGGCGGTGCAGGCGGTTTCGGCGGATTTGATATGGGAGATATATTCGACTCTTTCTTTGGAGGCGGCTTTTCTTCGCGTTCAAATAAAAACTCGCCGCGCAAAGGCCGCGACATAGTGATGCGTGTTGAATTGACGTTTGAGGAAGCGGCGTTCGGGTGCAAAAAAACAGTGACAGTGCAAAATATAGACAAATGTGCATCGTGCGCAGGCAGCGGAGCTAAGGATGAGTCTTCGATTAAGACATGCGGCCGCTGCGGGGGTACAGGGCAGGTGAGAACGGTGCAGAACACGCCTTTTGGACAGTTCGCAAGCTCCACCACATGTCCGGAGTGCGGCGGCAAAGGGCGCAGAATTGACGCCTTTTGTCCGGAGTGCGGCGGCAAGGGCACAATGAGAAAGACATCGAAAATTACCGTATCTATTCCGGCTGGAATAGATAACGGGCAGTCTGTTATTGCCCGCGGTAAGGGTGACGCGGGTCAGAACGGCGGTCCGAACGGCGACCTCGTTTTGCAGATAGCGATAAAAAAGCACCCCATTTTTGTGCGCAGCGATAACGATGTGTACGTAGAAGTGCCGATTACGTTTGTGCAGGCCGCTCTCGGAAGTGAAATAGATGTGCCTACGCTTCACGGCGCGGCAAAGCTTAATATCCCCGAAGGTACTCAGAGCGGTAAACGCTTTAAGATAGACGCAAAGGGCATCCACTCAGAATATGGCGGAAAAGGCGACGAGTACGTGACAATCATAGTGGAAACGCCGAAGAACCTGAACGCGAAGCAGCGCGAAGCGCTTGAAAAGTTTGCCGCTGAAACAAATGACAGGAACTATAAACAACAGCGCAGTTTCATGGATAAGCTGCGCGACCATTTGAGTAAGTAGCTATGGATTATATTACAGTGAGAATAGCCGTCCGGCCCCCTGAGATAGAATCGCTGTGTGAAAAGCTGATGGATTTGGGTGTGGGCGGCGTACAAATAGAGGACAAGCAGGATTTCGAGAGTTTTTTGGAACACAACAAAGATTATTGGGACTACGTTGATGCGAACCTGATAACAGCGTTTGACGGCGGCTCGTGTGTAAAGGTCTATGTAGAGAATAATGCCGAAGGGCGCAGCATGCTTGAAAGAATCAAAGACACCGTAGGTGCGGAGAGGATTACAACACTGATTTCCAAGCAGGAAGATTGGGCAAACAACTGGAAAAAATATTTTCAGCCGATAGAGCTTGAGAGAATAATAATAAAACCGGCATGGGAAACGCTCTCGGATACGCACGGCAAAACGGTTATGAGCGTAGACCCCGGAATGAGTTTCGGCAGCGGTCAGCATGAAACTACCAGGATGTGTCTTGAGTTTCTGGAGCAGTACGTCTGCGCGGGCGCAAAGGTTCTGGACCTTGGCTGCGGCAGCGGAATTCTTTCGGTAGCCTCGCTTTTGCTGGGCGCCGCGCGTGCATTTGGAGTAGACATAGACCCTGCCGCCGCGCGCGTGGCAAGAGAGAACGCAAAGGAGAACGGCGTTGGCAGTCGCTTCGGCTCTGCTGCCGGGAATATTGTTTCGGATTCAAAGCTGCAAAAAAAGGCGGCGGCAGAAAAGTATGACATTGTCGCAGCCAATATTGTGGCGGATGTTATTATTGCGCTTTGTCCGCATGTGGGGGAGTGGATGCGCCCCGGCGCAGTGTTTATATGTTCGGGAATTATCGATACACGTGTGGAGGAAGCGGTCGATGCGCTTTTGGAAAATGATTTCCAGATAAAAGAGAAGCGAAGAAACGGAGACTGGTATGCCATTGTCTCGGAGAGGCGGAAGCATGGCTAACTTTTTTACAGCGCGAGAGAACATACATAATTCAACAGCCCGTATCTGCGGCGATGAGGCAGCGCATATTCTCCGTGTCCTGCGCATGAAAAAGGGCGATGCGCTCACCGTGTGCGACATGGAGGGCTTTTTCTACGACGGTATTATAGAAAGCATTGAAAACAAAGACATATTAGTCAGCATAGGCGAGAGATACGCTGCGCAAAGCGAGCCGGACGTTTTTCTCACATTGTATCAGGCTGTAACAAAGGGTACAAAAATGGACTTGGTAACGCAGAAAGCAACTGAGCTTGGCGTTTCACGCATTGTGCCGGTGCTTACAAAACGCAGCGTTGCAAAAATGGAAAGTGCAAACAAGGCAGAACGGCTGTGCCGAGTAGCGATGGAGGCGTGTAAGCAGTCGCGCCGCGGAAGGGTGCCCGAAATAAGCGGTGTTATTACCTTTGAAGAAGCGGTAGAGGAGATGAAGGAAAGCGGTCTTGCCGTGCTGCTCTATGAGGATGAGGCAACGCTCTCTCTTAGGAAAGCGCTTGAGGGAAGCAATGTCCGCAGCGTGTCGCTTTTTATCGGACCAGAGGGCGGTTTTGAAGCTGACGAGGTGGCGCTGGCTCGCTCTGTGGGCATAAAAAGCGCCTCGATGGGAAAAAGGATACTTCGCGCAGAGACGGCGGCGATATCGGCATGTGCGATAGCGATGTACGCTTTAGGCGAGATGGGAGATTGAAAATTGCGGATTCAGTAACACAAATGACACATTATAAGTCAAAAAAACAGTTGAAATGTCACAGAGTTAGTGATAAACTATAAAGTGTGTTTCTAAATCAAATGTTTAGGGGGAATTAGCATGTCAAAAAAGGCAATAGCGCTCTTTGTTGCGGCCTGTATCATTACGACACTGTGCTGCTTTGGCGCGACCATGGCGATGGAATTTTCGGGAGAGAGTGAAATTTCACCGGAGGGCGAAATCATCGCGGAGGTTTATGACGCGACCGAACCAACGGACGCGGCGGTGGATAACGTAGAAGTTGATTTTCCGGTTATAGCCGAGGGCGAAACGTTCACGGTTACGGCTGACATTGAGAACGCTCAGGAGGCTGTGGTAAGAGTGTTCAGTTCCGAAAAGGCTCTGGTAGACAATGTATCAAAGACTGCTGCAGAGCTTGCAAGCGGAGTTGTGTTTGCAACTGCAGCTGGTGATGCAGGTGAGTATACGGTGCTTGTAAGCGCCGGCGCCGCATCGGACAGTGCGCAGATTAAGATTCTTGCGCAAACGACATACACTATTGAGCTTGATGCTGTTAACGCTCAGTATAACACAAGCGACACCATACTCGTAAAAGGTACCACAAATATGCCCTACATCATTTTGTGCATTCAGACGACAGGCATGTCGCCGCAGAAGGTGCTTTATGAGGTCTATTCTCGGACGCAGTTTGAAGAGGGCATTCCCCTTGCCGCGCCGGCGATAGGCAGCTATACGCTCATGGTGGGTATTAACAACGTAAACGATACTGCGGCTTTTTCTGTGGCAGCTATGCCGGAAATAAGCGCTGTGAGCGTGATAAACCCGATTGTGCTGGCAGAAGGTGAGTACACTCTGTATGCCAATATTGAGAATATCGACTCTGCCACAGTTACGATTACAAGAGGCAGCACAACTGTTGTGGAAGAGACAAAAACCAAGGCGGAACTTGCCGCAGGTGTGACTTATGAAGCGCCTTCGACAACGGGTACGTACCAAGTCGAGGTTTCAAACGGAGACGTTTCTGGCGAGGCGACGTTTTATGTTATAGCCTCCAAGACGTATTCTCTGAATCTTACCGATATTAAAGATTCGTACTATTCGGGTAAGTCGGTTAGATTCACGGGTTCGACTACTCTTCCGTACCTTATGCTTGCGGTTTATAAAGACGGCGAGGAGCCGGTGTATACCGTTATAACAGAAGAAGAGTTTGAGGACGGTTACAGCGTCAAGGTCGAAGATGTGGGTGAGTACAATTATTTTATCGGTATTGAAGGCAAATCTGAAACCGGTTCGTTTGACGTTACAGAACAGCCGGCAGCGTCCGGATATGTGACGGTGCGTATAGAAAACTACAACAGCACATTTGTTGACACGAAAAAAGTTCCGGTAAGGAGCGGTTCGGAGGGCAGCGTGCTGGATGTGGCGGAGACGGCTCTCGGAAGCCGTAATTATAAAACTTCGGAAGGCAGTATTTCCGCCATAGCGACAACGGCGACAGGCTCGACGTATCTTTCCAACGGCAAATATGACGACGAAGCTTGCTGGTCCTACTTTATAAATGGTGTTGCTTATGACGACCCGATGGAGGAAAAAGATGTTGCCGAGGGCGACGAGGTCATAATCTATTACGGTATCCCGTTTGAAACACCGTACGCGGTTATTACAATCGACCCCGAGGAGCCTGAGATTAAGGATTCGATGGTTATTACCGTTGAAGCGCAGTATACAGACAAAGACACCGGCGAACTTACACGCGAGCCTATGAAAGGCGTTAAAGTTTCGGCAATATCCGCCGACGGTGATACACGCAAGAGCGCGACCACAAACGCTGACGGTGAGGCGAAGATTACGGCGCCTTCGACAGCGTGCAAGGAGACGATTGCTGCGACGTATTACCTTTCGTCCAATGTCCCGAATATAGTACGCAATACGCTCGAGGTGGTTTACCCCCGTACTGGCAGTGCGGCCGCATATGTGACGATTGAAGGCTCTAAGAGAACATGGGTGGCAAGGCGCAGCGTTTCCACAAGTGCAACAACGGCGCTGGATTATATATTGCTTGCGCTTGACAAGGCGAACGTGACATTTGAAGCGAACGATGACGATACAGGCATTTACTCGATAGGGACAGGCTCCAATATGGACTATCAGGATTGCTACGGAGCGGAAGATGATTGGTATCTTGTTGTAAACGACGAAGTGCTCGGTCTTTTGTCGGAAAACTACGACACGCCGATATACAAGAGCGATGAAATTTTGCTTTACTTCGGCGATGATCAGACGATTTACCCGCTTTACACGCTCAGCCCCGAATCAAAGATTTATGTGTCCTCCACAAAGCTCAAAATAACACTGAGCTATATTGACCCGGATACGGGCGAGGAGGAAGACCTTGAGGACGTAGAAGTTGAGTTTGAATATAACGATAGAACTTATACTACGTCAAGCTCCGGAGTTGTCACATTCCCAACGGTAAGCAAAAAAGGCACGTACGATGCGATAATTTCGGGTTATGTATCTAACTCTTCACCGTATGTGGTAAAGAGAATTATTGAAGTGACTTATTCCACAGCCACGAGCACAAGTTCGAGCAGTTCAAGTTCGAGCAGCTCCAGCTCCAGCACTTCCGACAGCACTTGGACAGATGGCGGAACAGTGCTGATACCCGACACCACTGACGATACAACGAGCGGTGAGACGCAGTCCTCCGCGCTTTATAAGGACACCAACATTGATTTGTGGGCGCTTCCTTACGTGGAAAAGGCGCACGAATACGGTCTTATGACCGGCACCGGCACCGGCTACTTTGAGCCGCTGCGCGGAATTACCCGTGCGGAATTTACCACAATAATGGTACGAATTCTTGGACTCGACACAACGCCCGCCAACTACACGCAGGTGTTCAGCGACGTTGAACCCACTGATTGGCATTACGGCTATATCATGGCGGCGTATCAGTACAACCTGGTTGAGGGAAAAACAGAAACGTTGTTTGCTCCGGATGATTATCTGACTCGCGAGGAGATGGCGACGCTGCTTTCAAGAGTAGCCGGACTCGACCCATCGAATGACCCTGTCGGTTACACTGACAAGCTTGATATATCGGCATGGGCGATAGACTACGTTTCAGCGGTTTCCAAAAAGGGTCTTATGCAGGGCGACCAGTTTAACCAGTTCCTTCCCAAAGTAATGGTTAACCGCCAGACGGCGGCCACTGTCGCGGTAAGACTGTACGAACTGTAAAAAAATAGGGAGATGGGCGGCGCATGATTTTGCGCCGCCTGTTTTGGCGACATGATTAAAATATATTTATTCAATTACAATGCGGATACCGACACCGATGACTTGATTCGCCGCGTGATACCCGGTGCACGCATTGTTCGTGAGAAGGGAAAAAAACCGCGTCTTGAAAGTCCGATTGGTGTTCACTTTTCGCTGTCGCACTCGTACGATTTGTGCGCGGTTGCAGTGGCGGAACGGCCTGTGGGAGTGGATATAGAAAAGGTGCGGGAGGTCAAGGGCGCAGAGCGGATTGCGAAAAAATACTACTCGCCGGCTGAACGCGAAACCGATTTTTTGCAGGTGTGGGTGCGTAAAGAAAGCCGTGTCAAACGTGACGGGACGGGTATGGCGGCAATCTCGCCGGAGTGCGCTTCAACGGGCAGCGACATTATCGAGCTGGATTTGCCGAAAGGATATGTTGGCGCTCTCTGCTGTGATGGTGCGGCGGACGGTAACATACAGGTGCACCGTATGCGGTGATTTAGTAAAACATGGTTAGCAACAGGAAACGCAAAAAACGACGCAGTAAGGTAAGCGTACCTCACTGCGCCGTTTCTTAAACTGCCGTCAAAGAATCAGCACAAATGTGCCGGCGGTAATTAAAATGCCTCCGATGATTTTTTGGACGGAAACCGTTTCGCCCAATACTACAAATGCGAGTACCATAGAAATTACTACACTGAATTTGTCAATCGGTACGACTACCGAAACATCGCCCATCTTGATGGCGGCAAAGTAAAACAGCCATGAAAGCCCCGTGGCGACTCCGGAGAGAACAAGAAATAAAAGTGAACGATGTGTTATGTTGCCAATCTCCTTTTGCGCTCCTGTGACAAAGACAATTCCCCACGCCATTATCAAAATGATAACGGTGCGTATAGCAGTGGCGAGATTGGAGTTCACGTTATCTATTCCTATTTTTGCTAAAATCCCTGTAAGAGCGGCGAATACGGCGCTCAATAGCGCATACAGCATCCACATTAAGCAACACCTCATTTTTAGTATAGCATATAAAAATTAAAATTCAATCTTTTTGTATTGAAAAAATGTGAGATGTGTTGTATAATAAAAGACGGAGGTGAAACGGGGTGAAAAAAACAGCAGCGCTTCTTTGCGCGGTGATTATGCTTGCTGCCTGCGGAGGAAGCTCCATCACATCGGATGAGGCTCAGCTGCAGTATGCTAACACCGATTTGGAGGCAAGTGCGGAAATTTTGAATGGTTTTAAGGCTGAAACAGCGAATGAGGCGGCGGAGCTATGGCGTACCGCAAAAAGAGACGGTAACGGTGCGCTTATGTATGCGCTGTATTCGTCGGCGTTAAAACCCACATTTCTTGAGAGATGTGTATCGCGCGGGTCTTGGAAAATTTATGACGAGGGCAACCCCACAGCGGTGGAAATTGTGGAGATAAGCGCAATTGAGGACGGGAAATACGTTGTTGAGTTTGTGACTACGCGTGAAAGCGCACTTTACAGCCAAATAGTGATAATACAAGAAAACGGCGGTTACTTTATTGAAACAGAATCAGCGGAATATGACGCCCCGATGGGAGTCTGAAAAAATACAAGGAGGATATTTACAATGTCAAAAAGAGTTTTTAGTGCGTTTGTTGCGCTGGCAATGGTCTTTTCGTGCTCGGCGGCGTTTGCCGAGGAATTGCTTACAACAACGCAGACTGCGCCCATTGATGCGGAAGTGGTGTTTACTCCAGTGGTAACAGCCGAGCTTGTCGAGGTTGGAGACCAGTTTATGGTGGAATTTCATGCGAAAGGTGTGGGCGAGTATTTAGCTTACCAAATAGGCGGAAAGTTTGACCACGAGAAGGCGGAAATGGTTGCGCCGGTATTTGAGGCAGACGGATTTTCCATACTTGCGAACGATTTTTCCAACGAAGACGGCACATTTTGTATGGCGGCGGCAGGGTTGAACCTTGTTCCGAATACAAACGAAGTGCTTTGCTCATTCCTTTTTAAGGCAAAAGCCGAAGGTGAATTCACGATTGAGTTTACTGCAGAGGGAAGCTATTCGACGATGATAGGGCGCTCGAAGATAGCCGAGGACGGAAGCTATTTTTATGATTTGGATATTAAGGGATTTTCATGTAATATAGCTGCCGAAAGCGGTAATGAGGAAGTTGTACTTATAGCTGACAAGGAACCACTGTCATCTTATAACGATATGTACGGTTACTCTTGGGCTGAAAAGGAAATCGGCGCTCTTGAAAAGGCCGGAATATTTGAAGATATTGCAGGAGAATCTTTCCGTCCGGGTGAAAGCGTCACAAGGGGAGATTTTATGCTGATGCTTGTAAGAGCGTGTTCGCTCAAGCAAAACGGCGAGGTCGAGAATTTCACCGACGTTCCTGAGGATTCCTACTATGCCGAGGCGGTTAAAATCGCAAAATCGCTGGGTATAGCCACAGGCACTGAGCACAATACTTTCCTTCCTGATACCACCATCACGCGCCAGGATATATGTGCGCTTGTCCACCGTACGTTGGTCTATCTCAACAAGGTGCGTGCCATGGAAGACCCTGACGAGTATATCGGAGAATACGCCGACAAGGATTCTATCAGCGAATATGCGCTCAAGGATGTGGCGGCAATGCTGCGAGCAAAAATCATTCAGGGCGACACCAATGAGGACGGCGAAAAGGTTATCCGTCCGCTCTCGGAAACAACACGTGCAGAAGCCGCGATAATCATCAATCGAGTTATGATATTTAATATATTGATTTCTCAGTAATTTGATTTGAAATCAGCTCAGTAGGGCAGTGTAGGCCGGAGAAGCGCGGCACTTGCCGCTCCGAAAAATATAGGGAGGTAAAAGATGAAAAGGTTATTATCGGTTTTTTTAACTGCGCTTATTGTTTTGGGCGCGATGGGTAATTTTGCCCTTGCTGCGGAAAATTCCAATGTGGCGGCATATTTCCCGCTGTACGGGGATTACCAGTTTAAGGACGCTCTTAACGACACTGCGCAGCTGGTACCGCCGTCTGACGGCAATGCAGTTGTGGGTGATGAATACCTGGTGCTTCGCAAAAATCCCAGTGCGGGCAATCCCGACAATACAGGACATTTGGTATCCGATTATCCGAGCGAGAAAATTACGGGCGACCAGATTTCATTTTCCTTCAATGCGAAGGTTGATTTGAATCAAACACGCACACCGAGCGCAGATGAAGCGAACAAGAGAACTATTTTCCTTTACGGAAGTTCTGACTATGCGCAAAACTGTATTACGCTTCGATATTACCATGCTGAGAACATGTCAGCGGTTGTTCTGGTCAGAAATGGTCAGGACGCGGTGACGGCGGAGTTCGAGCGTCCCTTGGCGGATATGTGGCACAATTATTCTATAGCTCTTGACGCCGCGGGAATGCTTACAGTATATGTTGACGGCGAGAAGGCTGCGGAGACGGCATCTGGAGGTATTGGCGCAGATGAAATAGGCAGCGACGTGATTCGTCTGAATCGCGCGGCGGCCTCGAATACAATTAATGTAGATTCCTGCTACCGTGACTTGCGTTTTATTCGCGGAATTGTGACGCAGCAACAGGCCAAGCAATACACTGACGCGATTGCCGAGCTCACATGGAAAGAGCTGCAAAACCAGACATATGTGACAGACGGCATGGTAGTGCGCGATGCAATCAATCTTCCGATAGGCGGGCTTCTCAGCTGGGAATCGGAGGATGAAACGGCAATCGACCCGCGTACGGGCGCTGTGACAAGACCAGAATATGGCGAAGCGGCGCAGGCGGTTAAGCTGACAATGGTTTGGAACGGCAGGAAAAAGGACTACACTGTAACAATCCTTCCGGTTGATGCGGGAGACAGTGTGCTTGCTTCCTTTGATTTTGACAGTGAAGAAGAGGGCTGTGATATTGAGATTGTCGGGAGCGAGAAGTATACAGCGTCCATGGACGGGTATGGTCAGGCGGCTTCAGTCGGAGACGGGTTTTATATCCAGGTGAAGGCGGCGGACGGCTCATCGATTTTTGGCGGACTTGACGCTGTGACAATTTCGTACGATAGTAAAACGGCCAATGCCGAAAACGCATACCTTATTGACATTGAAAACCGTACGGACGGAAAGAAACTTACAATTTCTGATAACGGCACACAGCTTGCTATGGCGGCGGATGCGGTCTCTGCTTCCGGAACGGGAACAGAGGAATGGAAACGCGTTACTGCGTCGTTTTCCGATAGTGAAATGAAGCTTTATATCAACGGCGATTTGGTCATTTCCGAGCAAGGTACATATGCCGTTAAGAGCGTGCTTCAGGGTAATTCCGTGCTGCGCATTGGTTTCGGCGGCGCGGGACTTATCGATAATGTGCGCGTATTCAACCGTGCATTGTCAGTGGAAGAAATCAGTGAATACATGGCGGCGAACATTGCGCCTGCGATGAATGTTTCCGGCGGCAGCGAAACATACCCGATTGACACGTTTGAACCTATCACCATCACTCACCCTGCCGGCAACAGCTATATCTACTATACTATGGACGGGAGCGAGCCGACGATTCAGAGCAGCCGCTATGAAGGCGGATTCCATGCTGACGGTGTCGCGCATATTAAGGCGTGCGCAATTGCTTCAAACGGGACCAAGAGCGCAACTGTCGAAGCCTATGTTTATAGTAAAAAATGGAACGCAACGGCGGCGGAGTTCCGCATTGAAGGCGAAAACACGGTCAATAATGTAAAAATTGCCTGGCCGGTATATCCAAATGCAACAAAATACGAGGTTTATCGCGGTGATGTGCTGATAGGTACGGCGATTGGAGACTGCCTTGATGAGCACAACCTGGAGGTTAATAAAAACTATCAGTATACGGTTCTTGCCTACAATGGAGACGATGTGATTGCCGAAGGAACGACCAATACTGTGACTACGTTTGCAGTAAATCTCGACGAGATTACCGGTTACGATGACAATGTAAACGGGGGCTGGGTCCCGCTTGTGACAGGAGACCCGACACCGAGCGGTTACAACATTAACGGCAAGTATTATCGTGTCAGGACGCAGGGAGTATCCCGCGAGGAGTTTGTTGAGGCGGGTTTTGACGGCGCTATTTGGGACGACACCTGTTCTGTCACCTCAATCCGCTACATGGAGAGTGATGACGGAATTAACTGGCCGGAGGAGTATACGCTTGTGTACCCGATATTTGTAGATATGCGTTTGGAAGGCGCCCAAAACGGGCTGCACTATGATAAAGAGACGATTTCATTCTCCGCTCATGCAGAGGGTACAAATGGCTACGGCACGGCAAAACTCTTCTTTGCAACTTTTAGACCGGGCAGAAGCGCCGATGATGTTCAGCCTTACGGTGTTACTGTTTCGGGAGGAAAAATTCTTGCGGCAGACAGCCCTTGGGAACAGTATGAGGTCATTGAGAACCCCGGCAGAAACCAGCTTTCCGGCTACTATGTCGGCAGACCTTTCGGTTACGATTCGCGTGATATGGTGAGGTTTACCGAGGGAAAGGATATGTATACGTTCAGTGCAACGGCGATGAACCAGGATATGCTTATCTTGAAACTGGATGATGATTGGCTGAAACCAGAAAAGGTAGTTCAGGTTGCACTTAAGGGTCAGCATCAGGAATCTCCGGCGGTATTCCATGACGGAAACGCGTATTACGTTTACACATCTACGGCGAACGGGTGGTTTGCAAGCCAGGCAAGATATGCGAGTACGGAGTCGCTTGACCAGCCGTGGAGTCCTCTGCGCGAAATAGCGAACGCGAGCACTTTTGCAACTCAGGGGAACGGAGTGTGGGGTTACGACAGCGATTCGGGAAGATTTGTTCACCGTGGACACGGCTATAACTGGGGGCACAGCGGAGGCTGGAGAGAAAACAACTATCAGCGTTTCTGGCACATGGCGATTAACGACGGCATTGCAACCGGCGCGTGGTGTTACAGGATGGAATACCATCCCTACTGGGGCGCAATCGCCGTACAGTCGGGTGAAAATGTTTCTCTCGGAAAAAAGGCAACAGCGGAGGGCAATTCCGCGCCCGGCTTAACGGACAATTTACAGCTTCAGTCGTCTCCCGTCACAGAAATAAGCAACCTTCCCTACGACATTATAGTTGATTTGGAGAAACCGACAGTTATCACGGAAGTCAATTTGACCAATGATTTGTATATTGGCTCAGCATGTGCATCTTATTTCCTTGTGTACGGAAGCAACGACATGAGTAATTGGACTCAGATTTCGGACCAGACGGGCGGAGATTACGACGACCCTGCCTTCCGAGTCGGCTGGGTTGAAGACACAACGCCTTATCGTTACGTAAAAGTGACGGTGACTGCTGTGAGAAATCTGCAGTCCGGAGGAAGTTCCGCGCTTTGGGGAGGAAAGCCTCTCGAAGTGGCAATTTACGGAAAGCCGGAAGGGTTTGTCAATGAAAACTATGTCTTGCCGCAGGATGAAATTTTAGTAGGCTATAACAGAAACAACATTGATTTTGAGCCGTACGGTCAGGAGCCTGTCATTGTTAATGACAGAACCTTGGTTCCGCTTCGCGCCATATTTGAAACGATGGGCGCCGAAGTCAACTGGGATGACGCGACCCGCACAGTCACTGCGACAAGAGGCGGTACGACAATCAGCCTTGCAATTGGGTCCGACCAGCTTTATGTAAACGGCGAGGCAAAAACTATAGATACTCCGGCGCAGTTGATTAGCGAACGCACCATGGTTCCCGTCAGAGCAATTGCCGAAAGCTTTGGCTGTGAGGTAGACTGGAATGCAGGCGCACGCCGTGTTTACATCAGAGAAGCATAAGGCAAAAGCATAACATCAGCAAATTACAAAAGACCCTTGGCTTTTACGCCAAGGGTCTTTTTGCGGTACATCGAAGGCGCTATGAAAGTAAGTTCAGCAAAAAATTGTTATCGTATATGTACTTTGCAAGACTTGAGGATTGAAGCTGCTGTGAAATCCACGCGGCGGAGGGCGAAGCGATAAAAAGAGTAAAAACCGCACATACAACAGACAGTACGATTACCCCTATCACAAGCCCCAGTGCACCGCCTAACAAGGCGTCCAGCTGATGAATAATCGGAAGCTTTGTCACAGTTCCGAAAACAAGCGATACTACCCATAAAATAAGCTTGGCGGCAAAAATGACGATAAGTATCGAGCATATATTCACAAGAATGATTGTGGCGCTTTCAGCAGCGCTTTGCGCTGCCGCCGCCGTGGAAGACTCCGCAACATTACGCAGCGCTGCAGGCAAGGCATCGGTATATGCCGCTTCGCCGCCGCTGCCGATAAAGTTCTTTACAATATTTCCTATTGATTCGGGAAGTGGTGTCTGATACAAAAATGCCGATACAGGTTTGTAAAGCACCCACGCAATTACAATGGAGAGAATGGTGGAGAGCGCACCAATAAGCGATTTTACAAAGCCACGCTTTAATCCGAACAGTACAAACAGAATTAGTACAGCTGCAAAAATAACATCCAAAAACATAAACTTTCACCTCAAATATCCAAAATCTCGGCCCTTCCGCCGCCGAAAATGAGCACGTGGCGTCCGCTTTTGAAAACGGCCGCAGAGCGTATGTTGGTATTCGCCTCAGCGCTCTTTTTCAGCTCGCCTCTACTCGATATTATATCAACTATCTTACCATAGGTTACGGCGATTCCGTTATCGCAGAGCGTTATGCTGCGGATATTGCCGGGTGCGCTGTAAGTGCCGGTGAGAACTCCGTTTCGATTATAAATTTCCACGTTTGCGCCGCCTGAGAGCAGGCTCGTTGCATTTGTTTCAAATGCGAGAGCTATATTGTCCTGGTCATCCAGACAAGCATCGCAAAGTGTTTTGCCGGAAAAGTCACGCGTCCATTTCAAACTGCCGTCGGCATTGTAGCGGTCAAGCCGCGCCGTGCCGAGAGCAAGAAACGAGCCATCCCGGTTATAGCGAACTCCTATAAATATTTCGCCCTCAACGAGCGTTACAATGCTCGTCTCGCCTCCGTGTACAGGAATCAGAAGCAGCGAAGCGCTGTATGTGCTGTCTGTCTTGAGAGAGGACAACAACAACCGCGAGCCATCGGGACTTAAATCCATGTCAACAAAACTCGCTTCTCCGCACAAGTATCTAAAAAGCGATGTGCCGTCCTCTTTGTATACGGTTATTTCGGCCTTATAACCAGCCTTTTTGGTTGCAACAGCAAACGTACCGCTTCTATTCACCCGAACGCCGACTATATCTTCCTCTGTTGTTATATGAGCACACATATCGCGGCCGTGATATATCCAGACGCCGCTCCCGCCTTCGTCCGCAAGAGCCATATAGTCGCCGTTAGAATGCAAAAGAGGCGTGTTGATGCTGATTGGTTCGTCTATGATTTTTTCGCCGTTTTCGTTAACTGCCACAAATGCAGTAGAGCTTGCAAGGGCAACTGCGTCGCCAAACCTTTTGATTGTGGCGGTTTCAAGGCCGTTGTCGTCTTCCGTGCCGTACATGGAGCCGTCAAGCGTCTGCGGCGCTTCAGAAGCGCGCTGCATGGAAATCTGCACAGCGCTTACGGCAATGAGTACAGTCAGAGCGATTACAGATAGAGCGATTTTCAGCATTTCTCTTTTACTCATTTACTCAGCTTCTCTTTTAGCATATTCGTCATCCTCACCGTATATAACTTCTTTGAGCGTGAGTCCGCAGGCAGGCGCTGTTATCCCGCCTCCGCTGCGCACTCCTTTTTGCAAAATTGCGGCTATATCGCCCGCGTTCAACTTGCCGTTCCCAGCATAAATCAGTGTGCCGACTATGATGCGCACCATGTTGTATAAAAAGCCGTTTGCCCCGGCTTTGACCGTTATAAGGCTGCCGCTTTTTTTTAGCGAAAGCACGCTCAGGTTCCTCACGGTTGTTTTCACCTTTGAGCCGGCCGCACAAAACGCCCGAAAATCGCGCTCGCCACGTATAAGGTCCGCAGCCGCACACATGGCGGCAAAGTCTGTTTCAATCGGATAATGCCACGCGTAGCGGCAAAGCAGCGGATTTGCATGTGGTGCGTTCCAGATTTTGTATTCATAGAGCTTAAAACGCGCATCAAAGCGTGCGTTAAAATCTTCCGGAGCGTCTTCGCATTTAAGTGCGCGAATATCAGAAGGCAGGAGAGTATTCAGTGCAAACGGCAGCTTCGGCGCGGGGATTCGTCCGGCTGCGCGGTAGTTTGAAACGTGCATTTCGGCGTGAACGCCTGCATCGGTGCGTGAGCAGCCGATAACGGACACGCACTCGCCCTCGCAGATGCTGAGTGCATTTTGCAGTACCTCCTGTACAGATATTCCGTTTTTCTGAAACTGCCAGCCGCAGTAAGCTGTGCCGTCATAGGCAATGGTGAGTTTTCTGTTCATTACAAAACCCCCGCCAGAACTATTATACCTGCAAACGCCGCAGCGCAGACAGCGGCGGCTGCGTCCACACGGGTAAACTTCAGCGAATGCATGGATGTTCTGCCCTCGCCGCCGTGATAGCAGCGTGCTTCCATTGCCATTGCAAGGTCGTCAGCCCTGCGGAACGCGCTCACAAACAGCGGTACAAGCAGCGGAATCAGAGCATGAACCTTTTCGGAAAGCTTGCCGCCCTCAAACGCGCTCCCACGGGCTGTTTGCGCCTTGATTATCCTATCTGTTTCCTCAAGCAGCGTGGGAATAAAGCGCAGTGCAATGCTCATCATCATCGAAAGCTCGTGCGCAGGTACGCCTATGCGCTTTAACGGGCGCAGCAGACTTTCCAGTCCGTCTGTCATTACAAGAGGCGAGGTAGTGAGAGTCAGCATAGTGCTGCCTACTATAAGCAACACAAGGCGAAGCGCCATAAAGAACGCCAAATGCAGGCCCTCTGTAGTTATCGTGATAAAACTCCACTGCCAGAGTACACTTTCACCGGGCGTGAAAAGCACATTGAGGCTCACTGTGAAAATAACAAGCACCATCACAGGCTTCAGCCCGCGCAGTATAAAGCCGAACGGGACGCGCGTGAGAAGTCCTATTATTACGGTTGCAGTCAAGAAAACCGCGTATTGCAGCGGATTGGATTTTATTGCGAACAAGATGACCATGTAGAATATAAGCCATAAGATTTTGGTGCGTGGGTCCATGCGGTGAATCGGAGATTCGGCGCTGTAATATTTGCCTATTGTAATATCCCTCAGCATATGCCGCCGCCTCCTATCTTTGACAGGACAGCGTCTGCGGCGTCCTCAACAGTAAAAATATCTTTCTGAAGGTCGATACCCTTTTTTTTCAGCGCGGCGGCCACACGGCTTATCTGCGGCGCGGCAAGCCCCATTTGGGCAAGTGCGTCCGCACGGGAAAATACTTCGCGTACGCTGCCGTCCATTTTCAGTACGCCGCGGTCAAGAACCACAACGCGGTTTGCGTTTTTAGCAACGTCCTCCATGCTGTGTGAAACCAAAACCACACTCTTGCACCACGTCTGGTGTACACGGCCGATGCCATATAAAATGCCCTCGCGCCCGCGCGGGTCAAGTCCCGCGGTAGGTTCGTCCAAAATTAAAACGTCAGGATGCATGGCGAGTACTCCGGCAATCGCGGCGCGCCGCTTCTGACCGCCGGATAGTTCAAAAGGCGAGGTTTCCAAAATGTCTTCCTCAAGCCCCACGAGTTCGGCGGCTTCACGTACTCGTTCCTTTACAGTATTCTCATCGCAGCCGAGGTTACGAGGACCGAACGCAATATCTTTATAAATCGTCTCCTCAAAAAGCTGATGCTCCGGATATTGAAATACAAGCCCTACTTTGCCATTTGAAGCGCGGACAATGTTTTTTATATCCGTCATATCTCTGCCGTCGTAAAAGAGCCGACCTGAAAGAGGCCGCATAATTCCGGCAAGAATCTGCGTCAACGTACTCTTTCCACTGCCTGTATGCCCGATAAGACCGATAAAATCGCCGTCGTTTACTGTCAAGCTGATATGACTGAGCGCTTCAGTACGGGAGACAGAGCCTTCCGAATACGTGTACGATACGTCCCTAACTTCTATCATGACGCACCTCCGAGAAGGCGCAGCAGCTCATTGGTGCACTCGCTCGCGTGTAAAATATCGGTGCGTATGTCAACGCCATTTTTTTTAAGTATATGCGCCAATAAAGTGACCTGTGGCACATCCAGCCCGACTGAGCGCATTAAATCTACCTGTGGGAATACGGTGCGCGGAGAAGCGTCCTCTAAAATTGCGCCTTCGTTCATCACAATCAGCCGGTCAGCCATTGCCGCCTCGTTCATGTAATGGGTTATTAAAACTATGGTTATCCCCATGTCCCGCCGTAAGCTGTTTATTGTACGCATCACTTCGTCGCGCCCGCGCGGGTCCAGCATTGCTGTGGGTTCATCCAAAACTATACAGCGCGGCTGCATGGCAATTATTCCGGCGATTGCCACCCTTTGCTTTTGCCCGCCCGAAAGCAGATAAGGCGCGTGGCGGCGAAATTCATACATTTCCACTGTGCGCAGAGCCTCGGCCACACGAGCGCGAATTATCTCCGGCTCAACACCCATGTTTTCCAAACCGAACGCAACATCCTCCTCGACAATTGTGGCGACTATCTGGTTGTCTGGGTTTTGGAACACCATCCCCACATTTTTTCGCAGCTCAAAGAGCGTTGCTTCATCTTGCGTGTCAAACCCTGCGGAAAGCACGCGCCCTTCGCTGGGCAGCAAGATGCCGTTAAGAAGCTTTGCGAGCGTGCTTTTGCCGCTGCCATTATGCCCCAAAACAGCCACAAATTCACCTTCGGCTATCGACAGATTAAAATTTTGAAGTATCGGCTTCTTTCCGTAGCCAAACGTAACATTTTCAAGCTTTATCATCTTATACTGCTCCGCCATATCCCGCTTGCCCCGCACGGCAGGACCAGCCCTGACGCCGTTATAGGCAAACCGATTTCGTCCGCCTCAACGCTGCCTTCGGGCAAGCATAGTTTCAAAATATTTCCCACAGCCGTGGGAGAGAGCGACGTGGTGTACGAGTTGACCGCAAAGAAAATCGCTCTTTCGGATAAAAGCTCTGCACAGACCTCAATCAAATTGTACAGGCAGTCCTCAAGCTTCCAGACTTCACCGTTCGGGCCGCGCCCGTAGGAGGGAGGGTCCATAATAATCGCGTCATATCGCCTGCCGCGCCGTTTCTCGCGCTCGACAAACTTCATGCAGTCGTCTACAATATAGCGGATACGCTTGTCCGCAAGATTTGAGAGCGCGGCGTTCTCCTTCGCCCATGCAACCATGCCTTTTGCTGCATCCACATGCACAACTTCGGCCGCTTCTGCCGCACAGGCACAGCTTGCGCCGCCTGTATACGCAAACAAATTCAGTACCCGGGCTTCCCGCCCGCGCAGCAGCGCGCGCATTCGGTCCCAGTTGACGGCCTGCTCAGGAAACAGTCCCGTATGCTTAAAACCCAGAGGTTTAACGTAAAAACGCAAATCGCCATAGGAAACTATCCAGCGTTCAGGAAGCTTGGTGAAAAATTCCCAGCTGCCGCCTCCGCTTTTAGAGCGATGATAGTGCGCGTCCGCCTTTTGCCATAAATCCGTGCGCCCGTTTGATTTCCAAAACACCTGCGGGTCGGGTCGGCGCAAAAGCGCTTTGCCCCAGCGTTCAAGCTTTTCGCCTTCACTGGTATCGATGCACTCGTAGTCCGTCCATTTATCAGAAAGCCACATAGCAAAACCTCAATCAATAAATTTCATATTATTATATCACTCTGTAATGTCCGCGTCAAGATTTTCCTCAAGACGGTCCCATACCTCGGCGTCTTTCAGCGCTTTGAGTGTGGTCCGCGCACAGCCGCGGAACGCCGCATCGAATGAGCATAGCGTGTGATAGACGCAATAATCGCACGCATCGTTTAGCGGCGCAATATCCGTTCTGCCGGAACAAAGCTCTGCGGTAAGCGCCGAAACAAGAGCCGCTGCACGCCGTGTGAGCAAGGAAAACCGCTCAGGTGTAGTGCGGTGGGTTTCTTGCAAAAAGTCCCCGTCGGTTAAAGCGGCGATGCTCTCATATTCCGTTACAAGCCCGCGCATCGAAAGCGTCTTGTTAAGGCACGATTCAATCTCATCGTCCAAAGCATCGGGAGGAAGTGATGTCACGACAGGGTCGTCAAGCTTAAAATAAAGAATGCCGGATGCTTTTGCGGCCGTATTCTCACACAGCGCCGTTATGTAGACGCATAGCTGCAAATCCAAGCCAAAGTACACATTTGAAAGTGAAAATTCTTTGTGCCCGCTCTTATAGTCCACAATCCTCGCAAAGCGCCCTTCGGGGCATTCGAGCAAGTCGGCGCGGTCGATTTTGCCGGTAAGACGCAGACGGCGGCCTCCCGGCAAGGTAAGCGTCAGCGGCTTAAACGCGCCGTTTTCGGAAAAAGTAATTTCATATCCGAGCGGCTCAAATGCGCTTTTTGAAATATGGTCGCGTATAGCGCGTACACTTCGTTTGGATATCCGCAGCAGCTCGCTGAAAATGTGACGCAGCCTTGGAGAAGAGGCAAGTATGTGCTGATTGACTTTCCCCAAAGCGGCTGCGGCAATGGCGTCGCTTTTTTTATTTATATATTCATCAGTTACCTCGTTCCAAGAAATCGCGTCGCCTTCCACACTTTTGCAGAACATGTCCACAAAATCGTGCAGAAAGGAACCGGCGGAGGCGGGCATGAGCTGAGCGGTTTCGCGCTCGCGAAGATTGAGAGTATATGCCGCGAAGTATGAAAACGGGCATTTGCGGTATGCCTCAAGCCGTGTTACAGAAGATGTGAGCGCGTCTTTATACAGTTTGTCCAAAAGCTCTCCGTCAATTCGGCTTGCCGCGTTTGTATATTCATGGGAGTTCTTCAGCGCGCAAAGCCGCTGAGCAAACCTTTCGTCCGTTTCGTAGCAGGCAAGCACCTGCCGCCATGTAGTGTTGTCGATGTCGGAACCGTAGCCAAGAGCAAAATCTTCATATGTGGCGTCAGCTCCGCAGACAAGCTCCTGTGTGTCTGTTGTAACAGAGCGGTCAAAAAATGTAATATTTAGAAAGATGGCGCGCAGCGCCTGAACTATAGGAGATTCCCGAAGCGCGCCTCCGTCGCTCGAAGAGAGCGCGTAGCTTACGTGAAGCCGATTTGTGGCGCAAGTCAGAGCGTCGTAAATCAAGAGCTGTTCGGCAAACGTCCTCTCACGGCTGTCGGGCGGCATTTCCAAACCGACCTGTGACAGCTCCCGTATATCGGCATCACAAAACACGCCTCCGTCGGTTGTGACGGCGGGGAACACTCCGCTGTTAGCGCCGAGGATATACACGGCGCGCGCGCCGTGCCCCTTGACGCGGTCTATACTGCCGGCGCAGACTTCGTCAAGCGTGGTTGGAATTATGCCGATTTCAACATTTTCAAAGCTATCGCACAATATCTGCGAGAAATCGCTCAGTGAGATTATTTCACTGCCGAGTGCGGAGCAAAAAGCGTCAAGTACGTTTATCATCAGGTTGTACACCTGCTTTTGCCGTGCGGCGGCGTCTTTCTCGCCGATAGCTTCCATTTTTTTTGCCATGGAATTAACATTGTCCTCCAAGGCGCAGCTTGTAAAGAATTCGTAAAGAGCTTCGCACTTCTCGCGCACGGTGCTCTTTGTGCGAAGCTTTTCCTCCAGCGCGGAAACCGGGCGAACCAGCTTTTCACGCGCCTTGTCTGCAATATCTGCGGAACGCGCCTCGTGCGTTGACGTCTCACCTTGTGTTAAAAGCCCCATCCGCATATCCCACCGCTCGTCCTTCTTCCAGTCTGATGGGAGTACCTTCGCAGCAAGACAGTAGTTTTCAAGAATATCCGCCTCCGTTTCACTTATCCCGGAAAAAGAGGTCTTTACATACGAAAAAACGCTCTCGTAGCTCCAGCGGCTTGTCATGAGATTCAGCACGCTGCGCACAAAAAGGGCAATGCCGGTTTCTGCAAGCGTTGTCTTTCTGTCCAAAAACAGCGGAATTCCAAAACGTGGAAAAACTCTTTTGAGATACCGTTCGTAGAGCGACAAATCTCTCGCCACCACGGCGATTTCTCCGTAGCGGTATCCTTCGTCGCGCACAAGCGCGGTAATTTCGCGGGCAAGCGCTTCGGTTTCGGCATATGGAGTTTTTTCACATGCAAGATATACGCTCTGCGTAGGGGAAAGATATGTAGCTTTGGGAGCGGCGAATAAGTTTTCTTCAAGGAAGCGAAGCTCTGCGGCTGCGCTTTGCATTGCCCCGCGAAGTATAATGGGTTTCTCTGTTCTTATGCCGTTTTCGGCGGCAATAGCTAAAAGCCGTATGTATGTCTTTTGCGGCGCGCTGAATTCATCGCCTGCGCCAATGGTCAGCGCCACTGTGACATGCTTGGCTTTTTTCAGCAGCGCAAGTATGACACGGTATTCGTCCGGAGAGAAGGCTGAAAACTTGTTTATGAAAACCTCGCGCGAATCAAAGAACGAAGTCTCTTCTATCTTTTGTGCAAGCAGCTGCATATCCTCCAGCGTGCTGTGCGAGTGTTCGGCGCAAAAGGCCTCGTATGCCGAATATATGATATGCGAGTCACGCAGCTTAAGACGCAGCAGGGGGGAGGTTACGCGTTCGGCTGCATCCTCCAGCATCTGAGGCGTAATGGCGCATTTCTTGAACGTATCAATGAGCGCGACAGCTGTTTCGGAAAGCGCGCCGCGTTTGGCAGCGCCGCCGAACAGTGAGAGCTTTTCGGCCTCAAGTGAAACCACGCGCCGTACAACCATTTCCCGTTCCAGCACGCCGAAACGCTCGCCTTCGCCGCCTTCGCGTTCCGTCAAAAAGTGGCACAGCCGCCTGAAGCTGAGTACTGTGGGAGAGCCCAAGCCGCAAAGCGCGCACGCTGCTACAACACGCTTTTCCGCAGCAAAACCAAGCTGGTCGGGTACTATGTAAATCGCACCTTCGCAGCGCTTCATCTCTTCAATTATTCGTGTTGTTTTTCCGCTTCCGTTTCTGCCGGAAACAAGGCGCAAAGACATTGAAAACACACTCCTATTATTACTATAACACGTTAAGGTAAAAAAGTAAACAACAGATTCGACATTCTGTTCCCGCAATGTGCTTGCCGGCGTTTTGTAAAAACAAAGAGCGAAAACTGTTTTTTGCTCTTGTCAAAGTGAATACTTTGTGATAGAATAACAGCACAAATATAAAGGGGGTAATTTGTTTATGAAAAGAGTTTTAGCAAGCTTGCTGGCGGTTATCATGGTTATGGCGTTCTGCCCGCTGGCATTGGCGGCAGATATTGAGTCTGTTGCTTCGCCGACGGAGACGTTTTACACCATTGACGGTGCGGACGTGATATTGCCGGCAACTCTTACGGCAACTCTTGTCGGCGGAGGTACGCAAAGCGTTGACGCGGTTTGGGACACCTCTGAGATTGCAGTAGGAGAGAATACGGTTTCCGGAACAGCCGGAGGCCATGAGGTAAGCGCGGATGTCTATGTTTATCCGTGCGATGAGGAGAGTGAAGCGGTTTACGGTTCCACCAGCTCCGACTCTGCAAATTTCGGGAGATATACAGAGTTTGAACAGCGCAAGGGCGTTATAGTAACGCAGTTTTCCATGAGAACCACAACGGGTACCAATATGCTTGTGGTTTATGGCGATTCCTCGACGTCGTATTACAGCACGGGAGGCGCCATGATACGTATGTTTAATACGCTGTCAGGAACCAACTATGTATTCGACTATTACGATAACGGCTGGAAGACGTCGCGCTATACTTGCAAATACGGAACTACATACCGAGTGCGATTTGAGATAAATACGATTGATAAAGTATATCGTGTTTATATAACGGAGCCTGACGGAACTGTTTATGATATCTGCGGAAACGATGTACCGTTCCGCGGCACAAACGTGACTTCGGTTGAACGCATGATTATAACTTCGTCAAATCTTACGGTTACAGACCATCGTACGTCATGGAAATCGGGATACGGCTTTTTGAATCTCACTCGTGTTCTCGGAGCGGAGCGTGAAACACTTGAGCCTATAAAGGTTGCTGTACCCGATACGATAACAATATCTGAAGAGGTTGCGCCTAAGGTGATAATTAAAGGCGAAACAATGTATCTTCGTGAAAACGTCAATACTCTGCCCACTGTTACAACATCGCAAGAGCAGACGGAAGCTTCCATTAACTATAATGCGGTTACCGTTGAAAGCAAGGGCGAATTCAACCTTACTACATACACAGGCGGAGTTCTTTCGCCTCCGACGGAGACTGATGTCCGCTTTTCCGACGGACAGACGGTTGCCTGCACAATATCCTGGGATAAGACCGCGATTGACACAATAACTCTTTCGGCCGGCAACAAAGTGCTTACCGGGACGCTGAACGAGATTCCGAATATTGAGATAACCTGCAATGTAGAGGTTAAGGAATTTACGCAGCAGGAGAGCGTGCTCACAAACAGCGGAGGCTGGAACTGGTATGTGGAGCCGAGCGGCACGCATATTCAGCCAGGAGACGCGCTTACTCAGAAATACGCCAATTACGCGACAGGCGGATATGAGTTCACACGCGATTGCACCTATATGGGCTGGGTTAACGATGCCGGAGATGTATATGTTTCGGAGTATGACAACACCACCGGAGCGTACACGACGTTTGAACTGCATCACCGCCTTGAGTCCGATGACCACGACAATCCTGCGATTGTTATTCTTCCCGACGGGCGCATCATGGCATGGTACTCGATGCATACGAATGACCCGTATATGTATTACAGAGTTTCAAAGTACCCGGAAAATATAACTGAGTGGAACGATGAACAGTATTATTATTGCCATACAAATGTGACGAATGATGATAATACCTATAACGCTACGTATCCCACAGTGCTTCCCGTTACTATAAACGGCACGGATTCCATATATGTGGGTTGGCGCGGGGTCCATTGGAAGCCGACTCTGGCTCAGTTCTCCATCCCCGATGAGAACGGCGTGTGCGAAGTGCTTATGGGTCAAACGCAGATAGCAAACACTTCGAGGTGGAGCAAGGACGACGGAGGCAAGGCTGACAGCGGGCTGCGCCCGTATACAAAGTATGATTACGATTATCAGAGAAACAGGATACATATAACATATACGTATGACCATCCCGACAATACCACAACGCTCAACGAGATTTATTATATGTATCTGAGCCTGCGTAATGACACTCTTTACACCGCAATGGACGAAAAGCTTTGCGTGGTGCCGAGAAATAACGACCCGAGCTATGGGACATATCAATGGGGCGTCAGAGTGGACGACATGAAGGCAGACTACCCCGAACTTGTAGTCTTTTCTCCGAACGGTGAGCACCGCCGCGGCTGGACGTGGGATATTAAGGTTAATGAGGCGGGTGAACCGTGTATAGTATATGTGGACATCACGGACACTGCGCCAAAAGCTGACGGCAGCTTGCCGGATTCCTTCCCCGATACAAACGAGGATCGCAGCCACCACTACTACTACTATGCAAGGTGGGACACTGAAGAGGAAAAATGGGTAACTACTTTCCTTACCTATGGAGGAAAGTGGTTCCATGAAAACACTGTTTACGAACGCTGCTACAGCGGCGGAATCACGCTTGACCATAATGCCGCAGATGCGAACGTGATATTCCTTGCGCTTCCCACTCAGGGCAAATATGGCAACGTGTTTGAAATATACCGCTGGGAGTCCAACGACCACGGGAAAACGTGGAGCATTCAAGAGCCAATTACGCAAAATTCCAAGGTAAGCAACGCAAGACCCAATGTTATATATAACTATAAGCAGAATGAGGACGGTACGCACGCAGGTCCGAGGCTTCTGTGGATTCGCGGGGAATACCGCTATTGGATGAACTTCCTGTATAAAACCGGCGTAATGACGGACTTTGGCGGTATTGTAACTCAGGATGACCCCGAGATGATGGCGGATGCGACGCTTCTTTCGGCGCAGACAAATGAGCCGGTGGATGTACTTACTTCGTCTGACGGAACGTACAGAGCGAAGTTCAACATTACCAATATTTCAGTAGGCGATGGTACTGTGATGCTTGCGCTCGCACATTACGGCGAGGACGATACGCTGAAGAATATAGTTACCAAAGGCGCGGACATTCCCGCAAGGAGCGTGCCGCAGTATGCGGTACTTGGCGCACCGACAGGCCCCGGAGGAGAAGGCAGCTCGACAATGGGCGATGCGGAGATAGTGGAATATATCGAGTACACGCCTGAAAACATTGAGAGCGGCGATTGTATCAAACTGTATGCCTTTGATATGGGCATAAATAAGCTGATTCCGATTAATACCACGCCGTATGAAATGACAACGGAGGGTTCGGCGTATCTTGTAAACGACCCGATAACCTATGAGGGCGAGGAGAAGCATATTTTCACCGAAAACGAGGAGTACAACGGCTGGATTGCCACGCCGATGATTCAAAATGCGAACTATACTCCGTGTTACGGCGCGAACAACTATATAGCGATAACAAGAAACATTTTCGGAAATACCGGCATCCACATGTACCACGGGACAAATTCCACAACAACAGGAGACGCGAACGGTTCCGGAGGATTGATGATTTCGCACGCTATTCCCGAAACGGATAAAAACTTTACGATAGAGTTTGATATTCGTTTCCAGAGCGAACTTTCGTGGTGGAACAACGGAGTAAATTCATATTCCGGCTTTACGCTTTCTCACGGAATACCCGCAGGTCAGTCGGATTCAACTACGCAGTGTGCGTTCCAGCTCAGGCAGAGAGAAGCTTCCGGTTCGCCTAATGGCCGCCGCTGCCAATACTCGTCTTACAGCGGCACGCAGTTTGGAACAGGAAGCTGGCTTAACGATATCAACGAAGTCTACGGCATGGATGGTACACGTGAAAACAGAACAACAGAGAGACTCATGGAAAATTCGCTCTTCCATGTAACGCTCAATGTCAACCAAGGCGAGAATAGCATTGAGTGCCGCGTCTTTGACGGACATCGTACAGGAGTCATAGAGCAGCAGCTTCAAGGCGATGCGTCATACTGGGCTGAAAACAAGATTAACAACATTACGTTCAATACGGGTATCGCTTCACTTTCCGAGGTATTCGTAGATAATCTCGTGGTGTATGAAAGGTAACCTGAATTTAAGACAACAAAAAAGAGCCCTCGGGCTCTTTTTTGTTACTGCTGTTATCCTTGCTCGCCAATAATAGGAGAAATGGGGTTTTGCTCCGCGGTATCGTAAAATGCAGCCTGAGTAAGTCCGCTTGCAAGAGAAATGAACACTATGTAGATGATATACGCTACAATGAGAAGCATAGCAAATAAAATACCAATGTAAGGAATGCTCGCCAACAACGCGATGATATAAAATGCGAAGAGGGGAACTGCAAACAAAAGCAAATCCGCCGCAAACATGGAGCCCTTATAGCCGTAAGTCATACGAATCGACTCTTTCAGTGCGTCAGTCGCGCTGATTTCAGGCTTAGTAATAAGGATGTACGGTGTGAACCGGTATGAATATGCCTTGTACACTCCCAAAATAATACCTACGCAGGGGATAAGCGACCAAAGCAGGACCCAAAGAGCCATCCACGCCATTCCGCCGGCAACGTGAAAAAAGTTTTTGAAACCGGCAAACAGTTGATTGGAATTGACCTCTTTACCGCGAAGCCCGTCAAGAAAGACTAATGACATTCCCGCAGTAAGCGTGTAAGAAACTCCGATGCCGATGGGTATTACGCAGATAAACCCAACAAACGCGAGCGAAGCTAACAGGGACCCCAAGAGAGATAATCCCCAGAGTAAGAAAGGCTTGCGAAGCAGTACTTGGAAAACCCGACCAAAAATTGAACCTAACATATCACTACCTCCTATTACAAATTTCGCTTATATTATACAACGTGCACATATTAAAGTCAATACTTTTACAAAAAATATGAAATTTATCACAATCGTTAAAATACGTTCATTTTTTTATTGCAAAATTAAAACGAAACAGTCACAAGCTTTTCACATTAGGTTCGTATAATTATCTCAACAAAATGAAAAGGAGATGTTAACTATGCGAAGGTTTTGGAGTGGCATTGCAGGTTTTGCGGCGGGAATTACAATAGCATGCAGTGCGGTTGTTTTTGCGGCGCAAATGGAAGTGGTGGAAAACGCATATCCCATTACCCTAAACGGCGTTGAAGTCTCGATTTCCGGTTATAACATTGAGGGAAACACGTATTTTAAGCTGCGTGACATCGGAGAAGCTATAGGCTTTGAGGTTGACTTTGTCGACAATACCATAGTCCTCACAAGTGACACAAGGCAAGGCGGACATACAGAGGAAATTGGAAAAATGATGACAGTAGAAGAGTTTACTGCACAGCTGACAGAACGTGTGGCAGCCGGCGAGATAACTCAGGAGGAAGCCGATGCGGCAATCGCAGAATTTTCTCAAAGAGAGGAGCGAACTCCTAAAGAGGAAATGGGTGAAGCGCCGTCAGAACCCGCCGCGGCGGCGGAGTGAAATAAATATGGGAAGGGGCGGTCTTATTCAGACCGCCCCTTTCCGTATTTTATGCAGCTGCATATCAAAACAGTCTATGATTCCTTTCGGCGCAAAATAGCTACTGTAAGAATATTCTTTTCATCTGCATACTCATATTCAATTTTATCGGACATTTTTTTCACCATAAGTATTCCGAGTCCGCCAATATCGCGCTCGGAAGCGTTGAGCGTTGTATCGGGAGCTGCGGAACTCAGCGGGTTGTAAGGGATACCGTTATCCTCAAAACGAATGATGACATTGTCCTTTGTAACACTGCATGACACTGTGGCCTTCTCACTGCTGCTGTATTGGACAATGTTTGAAAACACTTCGTCTATAATAATATGAACCGCCGATTCAAGTTTTTTAGGCAGATTATGCGAAGCTAAGCGCTTGTCAATAAAATCGGTAATCTCGGTGACATTTTCCGCCTTCGCTAAGGCAGTAATGCTTTCAAATTCCTTGGCGTTCATGTCATCTGTCCCCCCTGCAAGGCTTTTTCACTCAACGGTCAAGATAGAGGCAAAGCCGGTTATGTCAAACACTTCCATAATCGTCTCGTTTACATTGCGTATTATCATGTTCCCTTGCGAATTCATCTTTTTCTGGGCGGCCAAAATAATACGAAGTCCTGCAGAGGACACGTAATCAAGCTTTGCAAAATCAAGTACAAGCGTCTTTACATCGTCAAGCGCGTTTTCGAGCTCTGCTTGAAGTGACGGCGCCGTCACGGTATCAAGCCGACCCTCAAGCGAGAGTGTGAGTGTAGCGCCTTCTAACATTTTTACTATTTCCATTTGTTGTACCTCCTTATGTGACTTTATATATCGATTCTATCATGATTCATAAGGAAATTCAACCGTAAATTTTTTGTCCGCGCAGAAAGGTGGCGTCAATGCTCTCGCCGCTTTGTGAAAGTACAATGAAGTTTGCTTCGCAGCCTGCGGCAATCTTGCCGCGAAAAGCTTCCTCGCCGTATTGATACGCGCAGTTTTTCGTGGCGCAGCAGAACGCCTGCTCAATGTTCACACGTTCATTTGCGCCGAGTAAAATGCCGCCGCGAGTTACTCGTTCGACTGCGAAGCAGAGCGTTTCAAGCATATTGGGCATAGTGACCGGAGCGTCCTGATGAAGAGTACATACGGCGCCGGCGTCCAGCGCGCTGCGCAGCGGGCTGATGGTCCTGGCGCGTTCGCCAAGGTTTTTTATATGAGCGTCTCCCCAATAATAAGTGTGCGAGGAAAAAAACGAAATAATGACCCCCATGCGCACCGCTCTCTCAATTTGCTCCTGGCGGATAAGCTGCGCATGAATCAACACACTTCTGTGAAGAGGCACTTTTTCAAGACAGCGCAAAAACTGCTCTATCGCCGCATCTCCGTTGGCATGGACGAGCAGCTGTTTTCCGCGGCTCTTTCGCATATACTCCAAAACCTCGTCATCACTCATGGCAAGATGACCGTAATTATTAGTGCCTTTGTACGGTCGAGAAAGATATGCCGTTTTTCCCTGCGGACTCCCGTCGAGGATGATTTTGTACCCGTCGCAGCGGCCATTTTCTGTGCGGCGCATATCTGCAAAAGTCCGCACATCGAGATATATACGGCTTCGCGAGAGAAAGTCCAGTTCACTCTTTGAAGCGAGTCCTTCCTGGGCAAGCACATAACCGTTTGAAGCGTAGATTTGCTGCGCCTTGTCCATCAGATAGGCGCTTTCGGTCGCATCGCTTTCTGGTATCTTAGACGAGAGCAGCATGAATTCTTCTTCCGAAAGTTCCGACTTATCGACATTAAAAAGCTTCTGTGCGGCAGAATTGATGACTCCCATGTGTCCGGACGAATGCGCCGCTATTACAGGCGTCAAGGGAGATACGGCGTCAAGCAGTTCTTTTGTCGGAGTGATGCTGTCGTAGCCGAATCCTATGATAACTCCACCGGAGGTGGCGGCGTTTTTCAGTAAAAATTCGATTTCTTCTATACTTGTTGCATCACGCAGCGAAACATAAGCAAGCGAACGGGCAAAGGCTGCAATGTGGCCGTGCGCATCGTAAAACGCACTCGTCATCGCGCGTCCCTTCAAATCAAAACGCTCCCCCTCGTAGCCATCAGGCGCGCAAAACGAATCTATAACCCCGTTTCGTACAAAAAGCGTGTCTTTAACACCCTCGTCAGTGAGAATTTTTCCGTTAAAATAAAGCATACAGACACCTCCGTGAATGTATGCTTTACAAAAAAATGATTATTATTCGTTCTCACGACTCTTAATCGCGTTAAGCACGGTTATTACGCCGCGAGTGATGCCGCGGGCGATTTTTTCCTTCCCTGCGTCGGAGGTGAGAAACGCTCTGTCGCTGTCGTTGCTTATAAATCCGTTTTCCGTCAAAATTGCCGGAATATTGTTGTGGTTCAGCACATAGAGCGTGGCGCCTTCTTTAATACCCCAATCGCGATAGCCGGTTTCTTCCACAAGTGCGTTTTGCACGGCAGTGGCTAAAACGGCGCCCGTTAAATGTTTGCCGTAATAATTTTTGTTTTGGTTATAGTATACCATAACTCCCGAGGGTGAGGATGAATCCACGCTGTTGCAATGCACGGATACAAATAAGTCAGCGCCCGAGCTGTTTGAAATTTCAACCCGTTCTGCAAGAGATACGCGAGTGTCGGTAGAACGTGTCATTATAACGTCAACGCCGCTCGCGGTAAGCATTTCACGCACAAGGAAGGAAATGGCGAGATTCAGCTCGTCCTCGCACACTTCGTATTCAGTGTTTGAAATTTTGCCGTAAACTGCGCCCGGGTCGCTGCCGCCGTGCCCTGCGTCAAGGACGATAACGCTTCCGACGGCGTAATCGGCGAGAGCATCCGTCAAATCCGCCACATCGGATAGTGTAAGCTTGTCCACGTCCGGCTCGCTGGGCAGCTCGCTTGGCTCTTCGGACGGCTCGGGCGCGTCAATATACTCGATGCCGGGAGATTCGGAACTTGAAGGCGTCAGATATATATTAACAGCTGTTTCGCTCACGCTTATGCTGACTGCCGGCTGCTCTGTTACATCGGCAACAACGCGGAATCGGTCTGCATGTGTCGCGTGGCGCACTGCCGTGATGAGTGAGCCGTCAGCGCTCTGAGTCAAATCCAGCATTGAGGCTGACGTCCCGTAAAAGTCAAACACTACGCGCTTTGGCTCTGAAAGCCTGAACACAATCGGAGTGACCGCGCCCGAAAGCTTTACAGTTATAACATCGCTCTTTCCGGCAGCCCGCCAAGTTACAGAACTTGCGGTGATAGCTGTATAACCCTCCGTGGCCTCCGTAGTCTCTGTGGTCTCCGAGGACTCTGTCGGCTCGGTCGTATTCTCCGGCGCCGTTTCCTCGGAAGGTTCCGTAGGCTCTGTGAGAGAAGGCGGCGATGGCGATGTCAATACAACTGTGCGGGAGGCATTGTCCCACTCAACGCCAAAGCCTAATGATTCCGCAACGAAGCGCACGGGAATCATGGTCTTGTGATTAATATTTTTGGGCGGCGGATCCGCCTCCGAAATCTTTTTCACTTCCGAACCGACAATTACAACACGGCTGTTAATTGTGAGAATAATTACTGTTTCATCATAAGTTATTATGGCGCGCTGATTGTCCTGGTCCCAATCCACCTTCGCGCCGAGCGCTTCAAAAACTTCGCGTGCAGGAACCATGGTGCGGTCGTTCAATATTACGGGCGGCATCTGAGTCGTTTCAATAGTCTCGCCGTCCAGCGTTAGCGCAATATCATCCCACGGGTACGGATACACAAACCCAACGTAATAGAGCTGCGTTACCTGACCTGCGTATACTGCCGGCACAATATTAAAAATCAAAATTATTGCCAAAATCAAAGATAGCGGGTATTTCAATTCTTGTCCTCCTTTTGCAAAAACTCTATTTGCTCATTGGCGCATTTTATTCCGTAATGAGCGTATGCGAATTTAGTGGCGCACCTTCCGCGCGGAGTGCGGTTCAAAAATCCCAGCTGCATTAAATACGGCTCATACACATCCTCTATTGTGGATGCGTCCTCTCCTATGGTGGCGGCAAGCGTATCAAGCCCTACGGGGCCTCCGCCGAACGTGGAGATAACAGACATAATCATTTTCTTATCTACGCCGTCAAGTCCCAACTGGTCAATCTCAAGCATGGCGAGAGCGGCATCGGCAGTTTCCTTCGTGATTTTTCCGTCGGCGCGCACCTGTGCAAAATCACGCACGCGGCGAAGCAGACGATTGGCTATTCTCGGCGTTCCGCGAGAGCGCTTTGCTATCTCCGCCGCTCCGGTGGAATCTATCGAGATTCCGAGAATAGATGCGCTTCGAGTGATAATCTGCAGCAATTCATCGGCGCTGTAGAGCTCCAAACGCGATATGATACCGAATCGGTCACGCAGCGGCGCACTTAATAAGCCTGCGCGTGTGGTTGCGCCGATAAGTGTAAACTTTTGCAAATCAAGGCGCACGGACTGCGCCGAAGGCCCTTTGCCTATAATAATATCAAGCGCGTAGTCCTCCATCGCGGGATATAGTATCTCTTCTACGCTCTTTGACAGACGATGTATCTCGTCGATAAAGAGCACATCGAGCGGGCCGAGGTTTGTGAGAATTGATGCAAGGTCCATCGGTTTTTCTATAGCCGGTCCGCTTGTCACACGTATGTTAACCCCCATCTCCGCGGCAATAATTGAGGCAAGCGTAGTTTTTCCCAATCCGGGAGGTCCGTAAAACAAGCAGTGATCCAGCGCTTCGCGGCGGGAGAGCGCCGCCTTGATATATATTTCAAGCCCTTCTTTTACTTTGTCCTGCCCAATGTATTCCGACATGGTGCGCGGTCGAATGGAAAGCTCAGTCTCATCTCCGTCGATTCGGCGCGAGGATATAATTCTATCTTCAAATTCCATTTCCGAGCCTCCTCAGACATTCTTTAATAACTTCCTCGACAGAAAGCTTTCCGTCCCATACTGCGACTACGCATTTTTGCGCCTCACTCGGCGAGCAACCGAGCGCGATAAGCGCGTTAACCGCCTTTGCCTCACCGGAAAAGTCGCTGCCGGAGGTACGCGGAAGAAAAATTTCCTCCGTGTCGATATTGCCCTTGAGTTCCAATACAATGCGCTGTGCGGTTTTGCCGCCAATCCCGCGGCTCTTGGAAATTGTTTTGGAATCGCCTGAAACTATTGCAGACGCGAGTTCAGAGGGTGAAAGCGAGCTCAAAACCGCGAGCGCGGCTTTTGGACCTACGCCGGATACACCGATAAGGCGCTTAAACCACTCAAGCCCCTCTTTGTCACAAAAACCCATCAGAGATAGCGAGTCCTCCCTCACGCAAAGATAGGTGTAAACGTGTACGTCTTGTCCTATCTGACCGATAAGCGACATGTCTCTTATTGGCATGAGAATCTCGAAACCCATTCCGCCTACACAAAGTACAATGCCGTATTCGCTCTTGTCTTCTATTTTACCTTTGAGAAAATTTATCATGATTTACCTCCGAATTTTGCGGCTGCGCTTGCCATTGCAACACTGTTGCCATGACAAAGCGCGATTGCCAGCGCGTCCGCCGCGTCGTCAGGCCGGGGGACGGAAGGAAGCGACAGCAAGGCGCGTGTCATCTGCTGAATCTGATTCTTGTCCGCCCTTCCATAGCCGGTAAGCGCCTGCTTGACCTGCAGCGGCGTGTATTCAAACACAGATACGTTCGCCTTGAGCGCCGCCAATAAAATGACTCCGCGAGCCTGACCTACCGAGAAAGCCGTTGTTACGTTATTGTTGAAAAAGAGCTCTTCTACCGCTATGGCGTCCGGATTGTATTGTGCTAAAATTTCAGTCACACGGTCGTATATTATCCCGAGCCTCTCCTCAATAGGAGTGTGCGCTTTTGTGGTCACAGCCCCGTAGTAAAGCGCTTTGTAGGAAGAACCTCGCTTTTCCACAACGCCCGCCCCTACAATGGCAATACCGGGGTCAACACCTAATATAATCATACAGGAACCTCAAAATAAAAAAAGTATTGAAACATAAGAATATTTAGAGTATAATATCCTTACAACTTATTATATCTTATTTCGGGAGGAATTGCAATATGGCTAAAGAAAAAATTGTTCTGGCGTATTCTGGAGGTCTGGACACATCCATCATCATTTCATGGCTGCTGGAAAACTATGACTGTGAAGTCATTGCCGTCTGCGGTGATGTAGGTCAGGGTAAGGAGACGGACGGGCTGGAAGAACGAGCGCTGAAGGCGGGAGCTTCCAAACTCTATATTGAAGATTTGCGTGATGAATATGTAAAGGACCTTATATATCCCACGCTGAAGGCCGGCGCGGTGTATGAGGATAAGTACCTTCTCGGCACGTCTCATGCACGGCCCATAATAGCAAAAAGGCTTGTGGAAATCGCTCTTGCAGAGGGTGCAACTGCCATCTGCCACGGAGCCACCGGCAAAGGGAATGACCAAGTGCGCTTTGAATTGACGATAAAGGCGCTTGCTCCGCAGCTTAAAATCATAGCGCCCTGGCGAGTGTGGGACATTAAATCTCGCGAGGACGAAATAGACTATGCGCAAGAGAGAAATATAGAAATTCCTGTTACAAAGGAAGACCTTTATTCGCGCGACCGCAACATCTGGCACATCAGCCACGAAGGAATGGACCTCGAAGACCCTGCGAACGAGCCGCAGCTTGATAATTTGCTCAAACTCACCGTTCCCCCGGAGAAGACGCCGGATACCCCATGTTATATAGAAATAGGCTTTAAGAACGGGGAAGCCGTTTCACTTGACGGCAAGAACATGCAGCCGAGAGAGCTTGTAGAAGCTCTTAACAAAATCGGCGGGGAATACGGCGTGGGGATTTCCGATATTGTAGAGGATAGGCTTGTCGGAATGAAATCGCGCGGCGTATATGAAACGCCCGGCGGCACAATCTTGTACTACGCGCTCGGAGAACTTAAACACCTTTGCCTTGACCGTGACACGTATCAGTTCTTATCGCATGTCGGCATCAAATTTTCTGAGCTCGTGTACGATGGAAAGTGGTACACACCGCTTCGCGAAGGACTGAGCGCGTTTGTGGACAGCGTTATGGAAGGTGTGGACGGGACGGTGCGACTTAAGCTTTATAAAGGCTGTGTGAGCGCGGCCGGTGCAGTGTCGCCCAATTCGCTCTACAACGAGGACATCGCATCCTTTGGTGACAGCGGAGAGCTGTACAGCCATAAGGATTCAGAAGGTTTTATCAACCTGTTCGGACTGCCGCTTAAAGTCCGTGCGCTTAATAAAATGAGAAAGAAATAGTATGGAGGCCGGATAATATGAAGCTTTGGGGCGGAAGGTTTACAAAGGCAACGGACGCTGCGGTGGATGATTTCAATTCATCCATCCGTGTTGATAAAAGAATGTACAAGGAAGATATAGCGGGCAGCATAGCACACGCCCGCATGTTGGGGGCGCGCGGAATAATTTCGCGCGCCGATTGCGACATTATTATCAAAACACTTGAGGAGATTCTGGTAGATATTGAGAGCGGCGCCGTCTGTTTTAAGACCGATGCGGAGGATATTCATATGAATATCGAAAAAATTCTGACCGACCGTATCGGCGACGCGGGCAAGCGCCTCCATACGGCGCGCAGCCGCAACGATCAAGTTGCGCTCGATATTCGCATGTATCTTTTGAACGCGGCGGAACATATCAAGGATATGCTTGTGGACACGGAAACGGCGCTGCTGAAGATTGCCGGAGAAAATCTTGAAACAATAATGCCGGGCTATACGCACCTCCAAAAAGCGCAGCCGGTAACGCTCGCGCACTATATGATGGCGTACGCTTGTATGTTTGAGCGCGACATAGACAGGCTTTGTGACTGCGCAAAGCGCATGAGGGTGATGCCGCTCGGAAGCGGTGCGCTTGCCGGCACCACGCACCCGATAGACCGTGAGAGCGTGGCTGAGGAGCTGGGGTTTGACTCGGTTACCTTAAACTCAATAGACGGCGTTTCAGACCGCGACTTTGTGCTGGAAACGGAGTTTTGTATTGCGCTTGTGATGATGCATCTTTCCCGCTTTTGCGAGGAGCTTATCCTATGGAACAGCGACGAGTTCGGCTATATCACGATGGACGATGCGTTTTCCACCGGAAGCTCCATTATGCCGCAGAAGAAAAATCCTGACGTAGCGGAACTCATCCGCGGCAAGAGCGGGCGTGTGTACGGTAACCTGATGGCGACGCTTACTGTAATGAAGGGCCTTCCGCTTGCGTATAATAAAGACATGCAGGAGGACAAAGAGGCAGTGTTTGACAGTGTAGACACGCTGATGATGTGCCTTGAGGTCTTTCCAAAAATGATTTTGACCATGAAAATCAACCGTGACAGAATGCTCAGCGGCGCCCGCGGCGGCTTTACCAATGCCACAGATGTGGCCGATTACCTGGTGAAAAAAGGCGTGCCTTTTCGAGACGCGCACGAGATTGTGGGCAAGATAGTGCTCTATGCGGAGTGGAACAAGAAAGCCATTGACGAACTAACGCTTGAGCAGTTGAAAGAGCAATGTCCTGCAATCGAGGAGGACATTTACAGCGCCATTTCTATGCAAGCGTGTGTGAACGGGCGTTCAAACATCGGCGGCTGTGCGCCCGAGGCTGTTATGTCGAGTATAAAAAGATTAAAGGAAAAGCTGCGGATTTCGTGATTTTAAGAGCGGGAGAGAAAGGCTGAAAAAATGAAAGTACGAATGGCGTCGCGAAGCGATGCGGCTGAACTTTTGGGCATATACAAGTGGTTTATAGATAACACGGCGGCGACTTTTGAGTACACTGCTCCTACAGCGGAAGCTTTTGGTGAAAGGATAGACAATGTGCTGAAAAACTATCCCTACCTTGTGGCGATAAGCGAAGGCAGGATAGTTGGCTACGCTTACGCTGCGCGGTTCAACGAGCGCGCGGCGGCATCGGTTTCTGCGGAGCTGAGCGTGTATGTTGCGCACGATTTTCGCGGCAATGGTACAGGCAGCCTTTTGTATAGAGAAATAGAACGTATTCTTGTGATGCAGAATGTTTATACTGTCTATGCCGACATTACCTGCGGCAACGAAAACAGCATCCGGTTCCACGAAAAATGCGGCTACAAAAAAGCGGGGCATTTACATAACTGCGGCTATAAAATGGGGCAGTGGCTTGACCTCGTTCTAATGGAAAAACAACTGAAAGAGCCTGCGGTAACACCGGAGCGATTTGTGCCTATAACGGAGCTGAGTGAATGTTTAGACTTATAAAAGAGGATAGCGGCGCGCGGCGCGGTGAGTTTGAGACGGTGCATGGAGTAATCCAGACACCTCTTTTCATGAACGTCGGAACAAGCGCGGCGATAAAGGGCGCGGTGTCGAGCGTGGATTTGAAGGAGGTCGGCTGTCAGGTTGAGCTTTCAAACACATACCATCTGCACGTTCGCCCCGGTGAAGATGTAATCTACGACATGGGCGGTCTGCAAGCTTTTATGAATTGGGACAGACCGATTTTGACTGACAGCGGCGGCTTTCAGGTGTTTTCTCTTGCCCAGCTTCGCAAGATAACGGAGGAGGGAGTACACTTTCAGTCGCACGTGGACGGGAAGCGCATTTTTATGGGACCGGAGGAAAGTATGCGGATTCAGTCTCGGCTCGCCTCCACAATAGCCATGGCTTTTGACGAGTGTGTGGAAAACCCTTCTCCGTATGATTATGTCAAGGCGTCGTGCGACAGAACATTTCGCTGGCTTGTGCGCTGTAAGGCGGAGATGGAGCGGCTCAATTCCCTTGAGGACACCATAAACAAAGACCAGCTGCTCTTTGGTATAAACCAAGGCGGAACGTATCATGACCTGCGTGTGGAACATATGAAAAAGATACGCGCCCTTGACCTGCCGGGCTACGCCATCGGCGGTCTGGCTGTGGGCGAGAGCGCGGACGTGATGTACGAAATAACCCAAACAGTCACGGAATATATGCCAAAGGATAAGCCGCGTTACCTTATGGGAGTTGGAACACCGACAAATATCATAGAGAGCGTGAAACGCGGCATAGATTTTTTTGACTGTGTTATAGTAAGCCGCAACGCACGCCACGCCAATCTATACACCAACATGGGCGTGCTGAATCTTAACAATAAGAAGTTTGAACGGGATTCGCGTCCCATAGAAGACGGCTGCCAATGCCCCACGTGCCGAAACTTTTCCCGGGCATACATCCGCCATCTTTTCAAGGCAAAGGAAATGCTGGGGATGCGGCTTTGCGTGCTGCATAATCTATGGTTTTATAATAATCTGATGCAGGAAATCCGTGACGCTATCGAAAACAACACGTTTCAGAGCTACAGCGAGGAAAAAATTGAAGCGTTTAGGGGGAGAGTCTGATAATGGAACATGCTGAAATTGCGCGCCGCCTTTTTTGCCGTGGCTATAGCTGTGCGCAGGCAGTGCTTGCCGCATTTGGAGATGTGACCGGGCTGGACGAGGAAACAGCGCTTGCGCTCGCATCCGGATTCGGTGCGGGCACGGGCAGGCTGCGCCTTACCTGCGGCGCCTGTACAGGGGCGTTCATGGTTGCGGGACTTGTCTTTGGCGGCTATTCTCCGGAAGATAATAATAAGAAAAAAGAATGCTATGCGCTGGTGCAGCAAATAGCGCGTGATTTTGAAAAACAACATTCAACGCTTGTCTGTGCGGAGCTTTTGCAGGGTCTGAAAGCGGACACCTCGCCTTCTCCTCAGGAGCGAAATGCGGAATACTATAAAGTGCGTCCGTGCGTTAGATTTGTTGAAACTGCTGCGAGAATACTTGACGAGAGGCTTAATAAATATTTATAGCGGAGGAATGATGATGGAAATTCTTTACGAGAACCTGCTCAGCCTGCAGTGGCAGCAGATTGTTATGTGGCTGATTGGCGGCGTGTTGATTTACCTTGCGATAAAGAAAAACATGGAGCCAACACTGCTGTTGCCGATAGGGTTTGGCGCAATAATTGTAAATTTACCATTTTCCGGCGCCATCGGTGAGGACGGCGCTCTTAGCGTTCTCTATAGCGCAGGAATTGACAACGAGCTTTTCCCGCTGATTCTTTTTATCGGCATAGGTGCAATGATTGATTTCGGTCCTCTGCTCTCCAACCCAAAGCTTATGATTTTCGGCGCCGCAGCGCAGTTTGGGATTTTTTTTACGCTTTGTCTCGCGTCGGTTTTCTTTCCGCTGACAGACGCAGCCGCCATAGCCGTGATAGGAGCGGCAGACGGACCTACCTCTATTGTGGTGGCACAAAAGCTCAATACGACATACATAGGCGCGATAATGGTAGCGGCGTATTCGTATATGGCTTTGGTCCCCATTATTCAGCCGCCCATCATTAAGCTTTGCACAACGAAAAAAGAGCGGCTTATAAGAATGGCATATAAGCCCAAGGCGGTTTCTAAAACAACACGGATACTTTTCCCGATAGTTATCACAATTGTGGTTGGACTTGTGGCTCCGGCATCCGTGTCACTCATAGGATTTCTAATGTTCGGAAACCTCATAAGGGAATGCGGCGTGCTTGATTCTCTCTCTGATACAGCCCAGAAGGTGCTGGCGAATTTGGTAACAATATTTTTAGGTATTACCATTGCAGTGCAGATGCAGTATAACGAGTTCCTGACAAAAAACACACTGCTCATACTCGCGTTAGGCCTTGTGGCGTTTATCTTTGATACCGCCGGCGGAGTGCTGTTTGCAAAATTCCTGAATCTTTTTCTCAAAGAAAAAATTAACCCAATGATTGGCGCTGCGGGCATTTCGGCGTTCCCGATGTCGGGAAGAATTGTCCATAAGATGGGTCTTGCCGAGGACGGGGAGAATTTCCTGCTTATGCATTCAATAGGTGTCAACGTTTCGGGACAGATAGCGTCGGTGCTTGCAGGAGGGCTGATTTTGAATTTCTTTATCGGATAAGGAGGAATAGAACATGTTTGAACCTTATAACTTTGTGGAAAACCTTCGCTATATGGGTTTGGGTATGCTCGGCATAGCCGTTGTTATGGCGGTCATCATAATAATTACGAGCGTTCTTAACGCCGTCACCTCAAAAAAATCAGACAACAATAAGTGACGGTAGAATTTTACTGTAAAAAGCGAATATCAGTCGGTGAAACGCCGCGGACGAGGAGCACATCGTTCGGGCGTTTTTTAATCCGTGCGTTAGCCAAAGTTTACGCATTAGCGCTTTGTCTTAGTAATAATATACAAGGCAGTAGGTGTAAATTTAACTAATATGTCAAGTGCTTTACAGCAAAATTTTTGGTATAATATTTATGTAAAGCAAAAGGGGCGGACAAGGACAAAAAACAATGATGTCTGTGCTGTACAATTAAAGAAAGGGGGGACATGTAACAATGAAAAAGCGCATATGTATGTTTGTGGGAATAACGATTACATTATGCACGGCTGTGTATGCTTTCACAGACGCACAGACTGCACATGACAGGGACGGAGAAATCGGAGTGGAAATTGCGGAGGACGCAACAAATTTTGTCGAGGCGGAAATTGAAACAGAGGCAGCTGAAATTTTACTTAAGGAAGCGGAATCTCCGACAGAAGGAACCGCGAATGAGCCGCAAAGGAAAATAGACTTGCTTTTAGCCGGCAGAGAAACATCGAAGGAAAGCTTTGTAACGGAGGACGCATTTCAAAATTTAGCGCAGACAATGCGCGGCGCGCTCCCCGAAGCTGACTTTTATAAGCGCGTTAGCAAAACGGCTGTTTTCATGTCCAAATACTGCCGTGACAGTGAAGAAAGAGCATACTTCTCGTCGCTGCTTGCGCAGGGGCGTGACTTTAAGACGGTAAGCCAAATATATCAATTTTGGTTGACTACGAACGAGGATATTGGAATCATTGAAAAGATATACGATATGGTATATTACGGTGAAGAAATTGCTAATAGTGCCGCCGATGCAATTTTTGAGGAGGCGTTTAATGAACTTACCGATAACAAATGCGGCGCGTTAACAAGAGAGCAAATTGAGAACTACATAACCCAAGGCGTAAGTGTTGACGATATAAGAAACGCGAACCTGCTTTGCCGTCAAGGCGTTAAAACCATAGAAGAGATATTGGATGAATACGCCGCCACCAAGGATTGGAACGCCGTTGTAAGCGATATCAGCAAGGAGAAAATCGATGCGGAAAACACACAACTGCTTTTTGAAGCGGTTTATCTTGCGCGTGTAAAAAACACGTCAATAAATGATGCGGTATCGGAAATGACGGAGAATGGAATATCCGAGACTTGGGAGACATGGAATGACACATGCACACGAAGCGCGCTTAAAGCGCTCAAGCAAAATGACCTTTGGCGCGCCAAAATAACGGAAGGTACCGAGACGATTATCAAGTCGGCGGAGGAAAACGGCATTTCTCGCGAAAACGTTATAGACCTGCTGAATAAGGGCGTATCCGAAATTGAGATACTTGACGCGGTAGATGAAATTGCAGCGGAGGAGACGTCGAGAAGATGAAAAGGAAAAGCGTATTCATATTTCTAATAGCCGCCGTTATACTCCCTGCGGCATATATCGGCGCGAGTGCGTCAACAGCCTCGGAACTGAGCTCTTATGAGATGGCGGTACTTTTGCAGCAAGCCAACAATATGGAATACAACCCTCCATACAGCTCTGCAAATTTCCCACAGGAAACAATCGACCCCGCGAGCGGTTCGCTCACTTTGACGGCAACGGATTTAACGCTGCCCGGAAAAAATGGACTGGATTTCAGTCTGCGAAGAATATATAACAATCAGGAAACGTGCTATCCAATAACGAAAACATCTGCATGGTATGATGAATCTTCATCGCGGAAAGTATATACATATTACTATATCAAAAATTCACACGAAATAGATGTGAGAATTTTCTTCGATGACGAAGCAACGATGATTAGCGAGGGAGCGTACAATACATTTAAGACAACTGCTGACAAACTATCGACGAGAAGAAAAGAAGATGATTATGATGTGGGTTATTACAAGTATAGCGACATACATGTCGCATACGGTGAAATAACCTTGACACGCAGGCACATCAGCCCCGATCAAATCGATTATACAAGAAATACGTATTTGCATGAAAGTGTGTATGATAACAGAAGGCTGAGAATGGGAATGTGTTGGAAATGGGACTTGCCCGTAATGTATACGGAGGACTATGAATTTGGCAGTGATGAAGATTATCTCTATTACACAGGAACAGGAGTTGTAAGAAGCCTTTCCGGTGAAACCTTTCCGATAAAAAGAGAATATGAGAAAAATCGAGCAACCGGCGAATATGAAACGTTAGACACACAGCTGTATTACGACGGCGGCTTGTATGAAGATGAATTAGTAGCGCCTAAGACAGGAATTTTAGACCCAATAAAGAATGTTGTATATGAATATACCTTGACCGACCCGGAGGGGCGGATTGTATACTATAACCCGAAAGGTTATGTCGTAGCCATAGAGGATGGCTTTGGAAATTACATTACGTTTGAATATGTCGATAATTTCAAAAAGCTTTCAAAAGTAGTGGATACAATGGGCAGAATTATCAGCTATACATATTCGGGGGATGATTGTACTGTAAGCATTGATACAAATGGCGACAACATCGCTGAACAAACAGTGTTCTATGAGCTGATTTGTGAGAACAACGATAGTATTGACCCAACTGAGCATCTTTCAGCCGACAATTTATATACTTTCAATGTTACAATTGAAGAGAGCGACAACGTCAGCGCAACGACGTCGTATCAATTTGTTGCGAGGCAGGCAGCGTTAAGCCAAGACCTTAGTAATGTGACTGTCATAGTGGAAGATGTCTACAACATACAGAACGTCTCGTATCCGAATGGGGCAGAGAGCGAATATGAATATACAATAAGACAAAAGTATGTCAACTACGTATATAATTTCTACAATCTTACAAGAAGAAAGGATATATCTTCGGGAAGCGTATACAACGATTACACCTATGCATATACAAATGCAAACAGCTCGGAAAAAAACATAACCACAACCAAAACTCGTGTAAGCGATGGCAGAATAGACAAATATATCTCACACAGCGCTGCAGGAGCGGTGACAGACATTACGATAAATGACGGGGAAAGCGCAAATCGACAATCGGTTAAGTATACATATCCAGATGACTATGAGCTTGTCGGAGGTAAGGTTAAACCAACAAAAGAAGTGCAAAAGAGCCGTGGATACACCGCAAGAACAACCAACTACACATATAACGGCGGTTTTCGCCGTCTTACATCGCGCACATATGACGGCCGCAGCGAAGAATATACATATCATGAGGACAGCATGTTTCCCGCAACCAAGATATATAACACCGATGCAACGCATTATGTGAAGGAGGAGTATCTGCTTTCGGAGGAAGATGTATCGGGCGACTTTTTCAAGAACAGATATATAAAAACCAAAAACGTCTACGAGAGCGCGGACGGCGGTGTGACATACACCCTCAAAGAAACCACGGAGTATGAACGCGGCGCATTCGGTGATATTACTGCGGTTATCCAAGACCCCGATGGCTTGGAGATAACAACAAACACCGCCTATGTGTATAGCGGCGCAACGCTGACGGCTACCCAAACAGCAAGCGGAATAGTCGGCGGCAGCGCCGCCACGGTCACAACAGTAACGACTACCGACGGCTTTGGCCGCACCGCATCGGTAACAGACGGCAGAGGCAGTATTACACAATACTCATATGATAAAATGGGCAGACTTACGCAGATGCTAACCCCCGACAACACTGCGCAGAATTTCAGCTATAATACTTCTGCGCGCACTACAATCTTTACCGATGAAAACGGAAATCAAACAAAAAGCGAGTACGATGGTCTTGGCAGCACACGAAAGGTCTATAAAAAAATCAGTAATGTGTGGAAACTCATACATGAGTATGAATATGATGCAATAGGCCGCCTTACCAAAACAATAAAGCACAATGATTCGGCAACAAGACTGATAACGGAATATGCGTATACTAAGAACGATATGCTTGCAAGCGCCACGGTCAAAGACCAATCGGGCAATGTTATGAGCGCCACAAGCTATGCATACGCATATGCCCAAAAGATAGGCGCGGCGGCAGAGCTGACAGCGCATGATGTGTCAAACGGCGGCACGGCATATAAATTTACCGCCGTTACCATCACTCAAACGGCTCGCGACGGCATAACGCCGCCCAGCATAGTGGAATATTACAATGTTGACGGGCTTCTTTGCCGCCGAAACACAACGGTGGTTGAGGACGGCGTTTCAAAGACGTATAAGGCGACATATGTGTATGATTTGTCAGGCAATCTTTTGGAATACAAGGATGAACGCGCCTATGACGAGAATTTTAACGTTGACTACAGCGGCAAAACAGAGTATGATTATGCTAACAGGGTATTAAAATCATACAATGCCGAAGGACTGTACACGGTGAACACATATGACGCCATAGGCCGCCACGTGTCATCTACGGATTATGAGGGCAGCGTTACGACATATCAGTATGACGACTTGGGCCGCATGACGCAAAAGAGCGAGCCCATGAGCGCGTCGGTCAATTCCGTAACCACATATCAGTATGACGCGAACAGCAATTTAACGCGTGAGCAAATATACACCGGCACAAGCTATATAACGAAGTATAATTATTACGACAGCCTTAATCGTGTAACCGCGGCGAGTGACGGCATATATTATACAAGGTATGCCTACGATGCAAATGGCAATGTGACAAAAAGCGTGTCTGGCGCTTCAAACTATAATCTTAACATAGCGACGCTTGCCCCGACGAGCGCGACCTATAACGTCGTTACCTATACCTATGACGCATTTAACCGTCCGCTCACGGTAACAGACGGCATAGGCACAACGACCTATACATACGACCTTGCCGGAAATGTACTCACAAAACGCGATGGAAAGAATCAGCTGACAGTAAATACATATAACGCGCTCGGCAAGCTGCTTACATCAAAAGTAAATAACAGCGATACAATTACATACGCCTATAACAGCTACGGCGACGCGGTTTCAGCGTCGCGCGGCAGCCTCATGTCATACTATGCGTATGATAACCTCCGCCGCATAGTGCAAAAGACAGAGGGCGACGCGCAGATAAACTATTCATACGACATAGCCGGCAATATGAAGAACGTGACATTCACCTATGACGGCGAGGAGCTTCAAAACGCGGATTATACGTATAATGCGCTTAACCAATTAACCAATGTAAACGATGGCTATGACAATATCGACTATACATATACGGATAACGGCAGACCACTGAGCAGCCAAAACGGCACGATAGAGAGCCGCTACACGTATAACAGCGCAAATATGCTCACCAATCTTACCAATTTGCGGACATACGCAAACGGCAACACACAAACGCTTTCAAGCTTCGAGTGCACCTACCGCCGCGATGGGAATTTAACGGCGGTGACGGACACGCGCTATGGCG